>CAZDTC010000149.1:0-5796 GCA_964508125.1 uncultured Candidatus Kuenenia sp. | reverse complement strand
GTGGGGCAACCGTCCCGGTTGCCAATGCGGCCTCAACTCTCGGCAAGCGAGACGCTTGCCCCACGAGGTTGCCAATGTGGACCTGACTCTCGGCAAGCGAGACGCTTGCCCCACACCGTCCTGCCTTGGCTCTCCAGGCAGCATGCCCGGTGGCTCACTCCCGCTGTCGGTCCACCGCCCCCAGATGTCGGTCGGCGAAGTCGGCAAACCGCTGCCAGTCGTATTCGATGAGGTCGTGCTCGCCCGAGCGCACGTGGTAGCCGATGCGGCCCGCGTGGAGCGGCGTGTCGACCGGCGGCCAGCCGGCCGTGCCCAGGCCCTCGAAGCCGAAGAGCCGCCACGCCGGCTCGGCCGCCACGCAGGCCAGAAACTCGCCGCGCGGATCGGCCCAGCGGTCTTCGATCGCGCTCGCCACATAGAGCGGCCGCGGCGCAGCCATCGCGAGGAGCGCGTGCTGGTCGGTCGGCATCGCGGCAGCCCGCCCGGCGTATGTGGAATAGCGCGGGCAGAACCAGTGCGGAAACCGGCGCGTGATCTCGGCGGTGGTCTCGCCGAAGTTGCGCCGCTCGAGCGCCGCGCCGCCGCAGCCCGACTCGTTCGACACGACCATCGCAAACCGCTCGTCGCAGGCGCCGGCCCAGAGCGCCGCCTTGCCGTTGCGCGAATGGCCCACCACGATCACGCGGGTGGCGTCGACCTCCGGCAGCCGCACGAGCCAGTCGAGGATCCGCGACAGGCCCCAGGCCCACGCGGCGATCGCACCGGGTTCGTCCGGGGGAAGTTCGCCTTCTGCAGGCCCGCCAAGCGCCGCAAGCGCGCTCGCGCGCCGGCCCTCGGGCTTGTCTGGAAAAATGTCCTCGTAACAGGCGGTTGCCATCCCGTATCCGCGGGCGAGCATCGCCGGGGCGGCATGCTCCGCGTCGTTGCCCTTGAAGTTGAGATACAGAAACACAGGCACGGGCTTCTCCGACTTGGGCAGCCAAAGGAGCACGTTCACGGCCGGTGCCTGCGGCCCGTTGCCGAGCACGAGCCGCGCCTCGATCCGCATCGCCTTGCTGCCGCCTGGAAGCGCGTGCTCCGACCGCGCAGGCTCGCCCTCCACCCGCACGAACGCCGGCGGCAGCCGGCGGCCGTAGACATTGGCCTCGAGCAGCGCGAACTGGTGCTGCCGGACCCGCTCGGCCCAGTCGGCGGCCGATGCGGCAGGCCGGCCATCGGGGCCGGCGAGCACGTCTGGCAGCGTGTACGCGCCGACCGCCGACTCCTCGTAGTTCACGTCCGCAGCGAGCGGGTTACTCATCCACGCTACCCAGGAGGAGCCGACTGTACCGATCGCCACCACGAGGGAAAGAACGCCGCTCGACGGCTCACGACCCGTCACTCTTGTGAGCATTCGCTTCTCGCTCTCCGCTCGTCGTCGTTATACCGTGTTTTCAAGCGTGAGCCGATACAGGGCCTGCGTGCCCTCGTCGGCCCAGCCCCGGTCGGCCACGATCTTGTAGAGCCGCTCGGCCGTGGCAAGCCCGGGCAGGTCGAGGCCCGTCGTGGCGGCACACTCGCGCGCAAGCGCGAGATCCTTGAGCAGGTGTCGCACGAGAAACCCCGGCGCGAAATCGCCTGCGAGGGCCCGTGGGGCGAGATTCGCGAGCCCCCAGCTGCCCGCTGCTCCGCCCGAGATCACCTGCTGCACGACCGCGGGATCGAGGCCGCCCGCCTTGGCATGCGCGAGCGCCTCGCACCAGGCCACCATCCCGATCGCCACGGCCACCTGGTTGGCGAGCTTGCACCGCTGCCCGGCCCCGGCGGTGCCGAGATGCGTGACCGACTTTCCCAGCAGCGCGAGGAGCGGCCGCGCCCGCGCGCACGCCTCGGCATCACCTCCGACCATGATCACGAGCGCCGCATTCCGCGCCCCGACATCGCCGCCCGTCACCGGTGCATCGAGCGCCGCCAGGCCACGGGCCGCTGCGGCCGCGGCGATCCGCGCGGCGAGCGTCGGGCTCGACGTGGTCATGTCGATGAGCACGGCCCCGGCCCGCGCCTGCCCGACGATTCCTTGCCCCTCCGGCACGGCCGCCGTGCCGCCGAGATACACCTCCTCGACGTCAGCCGGCATTCCCACCATCGTGATCACAACCTCGGCCGCGGCAGCGACCGCGCCGGGCGTGTCGTGCCACACGGCTCCGCGCTCAACAAGCGGCTCCGCCTTCGCCCGCGTGCGGTTGAACACGTGGACCGTGTGGCCGGCGGCGAGCAGGTGCCCCGCCATGCTCCGCCCCATCACGCCCGTGCCGATGAATCCGATCGCGGTCATGGCGCCTCGAAAAACACCTCGGGCCGCGTGCGCACGAGGTCGGCGACCGGCACGCTCACCTCGACCTCGTCGGTGTGGATGAACTTCGGCCGATCGACACAGAGAAAGCTCTGCTCGACGTCGCTGGGGTTTTCCCAGCGATGGGCGTGACCACGCGGCCACTCGTGGGCCACGCCCGCGGCCACGGGCGCGCCCTGGAGCAACAGCCCGCCGCCGAGCGCGAGCTCCTGCTCGTCGAGATGCCGATGAATGTGCGTGGGCAGGATGCTTCGCGGACTGATCCGCTCCCGATACACGCCGCACTCGGGGCTCTCGAACACGATGTCCACGAAGCCAAACTGCTTGACTTCGAGGTTCGGAGGAAAGTCGGAGCGGCGGCGATGGATCATGATCTCGGGCACCGCCCGGCCGCCGAGCGCCCGCGGCTTCGCGAGCCGCACCTGCACCTCCTCCACCTGCGGTCGCGGCACGTCGAGGCTCGGGGGCATGAGCAGCCAGGCGGCGATCGCCTCGGCCGCGGACTCGAGGAGCAGGAACCGGGCCGCCACGAGGATGAATCGCAGCTCGCCGAGCACGCGGCCGTAGTCGATCGTGTGGGCGATGGCCCCCTCGTGGGCCGCACGGCGGATGTCGAAGTGCATCACGACGTCGAGCTCCACCGGCTGCGGCGTCGCCCGCTCGTGGTCGAACATCCCGATGATGCAGTCGAAGTGCATCCCGCGGAGCGCGAGCCGGTCGTATTCCCTGCGAAAGATCATGCGACGCTCAAGCCTCCGCACACGCGGATCGTCTGGCCCGTGACGTAGGCGGCCCCGGCGAGATACACCACCGCCTCGGCCACGTCGTCGGGGCTACCCTCGCGGCCGAGCGGCAGCCGGGCGAGCATGTCGGCCCGCTGCTCGGGCGTGGTCTCCGCTGCGATCGCCACCGGGCCGGGAGCCACGGCATTGACCCGCACCTTGGGCCCGAGTTCGAGCGCGAGGGCCCGCGTGAGCTGCTCCAGGGCGGCCTTCGATGCGATGTAGTGGGCGAAGTGGTGCGAGGGCGAATACGCCCGGCTCACAGCCATGTCGGTGATATTCACGACGGCCCCCTGCCCCGACGCCTCGAGCAGGGGCAGCACGGCCTGCGTGAGCAGAAACGGGGCCCGCACGTTGACGGCCAGCATCCGCTCGAGCTGGGCGGCCGTGATTTCGCGAAACGCCGCGTGCTCGTAGGCGGCGGCATTGTTGACGAGCAGATCGAGGCGGTCGAGCCGGGCCGCCAGCCGGGCGGGGCCGTCGGGCGTCGCCAGATCGGCCTGCTCGACTCGGCCCTGCCGGCCGAGCGTGGCCAGCTGCCGCACCACGCCCTCCGCCTCGGCCACCGAGCGGTTGGCATGCACGACGACGTCGTAGCCCGCGCGGCCGAGCGCGAGCACGATCGCGCGGCCGATGCGGACGCCGCCGCCGGTGACGAGAGCGAGGGGCATGGAGAAATGTTACGTGGGGCCGGGAGTGGATCGCGCGAGCACGGTCTCAATGAGTGTCCGCGTGGGCTGGTTCAAGTGCAAGGCGAGGGCTTCACGTGGGTCGATCCACACATACGACTGCGCCTCGTCGTTGAGCCGCACCTCCGTGCTGCCCGTCCGTGCCGTGTAGTTGAAGAGCAGGAAGTGGCTCTTCGGCACATGGAACTCCGGCGGATCGATGCAGTCTTGCACGAACACGAATTCGACATCGGAGATCGCGAGGCCCGTCTCCTCGCGAATCTCGCGGTGGAGCGCCGCGACGGTCTCCTCCCCCTTCTCGATCTTGCCGCCGGGGATGCCGTAGGTGTGGCTCCACTTGTGGGTGCGCACGAGCAGGACCTTGCCCTCGGGATTGAAGACGAGCGCGCCGACCGTGGCCACGGGGTAGTCGCGCGGCACGCGGCTCGGCTGGGCGGGCTGCGGCATATCGGCGTTAGCGTTCATGAACGAGCACCGCCCAGCCGATGTCAGCGAGGTGCGCCGGGCGGCCGAGGATCACGATCGGCTCGGCGGCAGCGATCGTCGGCACCTCGGCGCCGAAGGCCAGGGCCTCGGGAACTGGCGCCGAGGGCTGCGTGCGTCGCTTCGCCGACTCGTCGCGCAGCCGCGCCACGATCTCCGCCGGCGCCCGCGTCTCCTGCACGGCCGATGCCGTCGTGAGGTCGGCCCGCACGATGTCGGGATTTTCGAGGATCAGGCCCGCCCGCGGCGCTCCGTCGACCCGATCCTCCCGCAGATCGATCACGGCCACGGCGAACGGCGTGCGCGCGGCGTTCCAGCCGCCGATCGCGTCGATCGAGCGGAAGAGCACCCCCACGTCGAACGCCATCAAGAGCACTCCGACGCACCGCCGCCCCTCCACGCCCGCCGGGCCGCTCCAGATCGGCGCGGAGAAGGCCACCTTCAGCTTGCCGGTGGAGGTGCTCTTGTAGACGGTGGACCGATGCACCTCCTTGAGCGGCGTGGCGGCCGCGCCCGGCTCGAGGTCGCCCTCGCCGCCGTGGAAGTAGTCGCGGTGCGAAAAATTCTGGCCGATCGTGTCGGCCAGCGGAAATCGCGCGACCTGCACCCCCTTCGCGTCGCACACCGACCAGCTCTCGGCGTCGACGGCGTCGCGATTGGCCGAGGCGATCGCATCGAGCGCCGTCTGCACCGCCATCCAGCGCTTGCGGCCCTCCCCGGGCGCGGCCTTGTCTGTGGACGCGCCGCCCTCGGCCGGCAAGGCCGAGAGCGCCGCCACGAGGTCGCGGTTGTCGGCCTCGTGCTCGAGGATCCGCCAGCGCGAGTCGATCTGGAGGGCGGCCGTGCTCGCGGCCAGCCGCGCCGCCATCAGGAGGGCCGTCTGCCGGGCCCGGTATTCGTCGCCGGCCATCCGCTTGAGCAGCACCGCCGCGGTGCCGGCCGTGAGCAAGAGCAGCACGAGCCCGGCCGTCGCGAGCTGCGCGAGCGTGCGGTGCCGCCGCGTCCAGCGGGCGATCCGCCGCGTGAGCGGCTCGCGATACGAGCTCACCGGCAGGTCGGCGAGGTAGTGCTCCACGTCGCGGGCCAGCTCGAGCGGCGTCTCGTAGCGATCCACCGGATCGCGGGCCATCGCCTTCAGGCACACCGACTCGATCGCACGCGACACGCCGCGCTTCACCCGCGACGGCGGCTGCACGTCGCCGGAGAGCGCCTTCTCGCGGATCGCGGCCACGTCGCCATCGAGCGGCGGCTGGCCGGTGAGGATGTGGTAGAGCGTGGCGCCGAGGCCGTAGACATCGCTCGCCACGCCCACATGCCGCCCGCCGTCGTGCTGCTCCGGGCTCATGTAGGCCGGCGTGCCGGAGATGCCTCGCCTCGCGGCCGGCGCCTCGTCGACCGAGATCGTCGGCATCACGATGCTCTGCTCGCCGCCCGAGCGGGCGCGGTCGTCGCGGTCGATCCGCGCGGCCAGCCCCCAGTCGAGCACGACCACCTCGCCGAACTTCCCGAG
>CAZDTC010000148.1:0-5804 GCA_964508125.1 uncultured Candidatus Kuenenia sp. | reverse complement strand
CGATGCAGGTGGCCGTGCTCCTGCTCGCCGCCGGCACGATCCTCGGCGGCCTGTGGGCCGACGTGTCATGGGGCCGTTTCTGGGGCTGGGACCCGAAGGAGGTGTGGGCGCTCGTGTCGCTGCTGGCCTACCTCGTGATCCTCCACGGCCGCTACGCCGGCTGGATCGGCAACTTCGGCCTCGCGGCCGGGGCCGTGCTCGGCGCCGCCGTGATCGGGATGTCGTGGTATGGCGTGAACTTCCTCCTCGGGGCGGGCCTTCATTCCTATGGCTTCGGGCAGGGGGGCCAAACGGAGTTCTTCGCGTTCCTGCTCCTCAACCTCGCGCTCCTGGCGGCGGCCGCATGGCGCTGGCGCCGGGAGACGGCCGTCGCGGCCTGAACGGCGGCGGCACGTCGCGCCATCGGCCCGCACTGAACTGCCGCACTGTCACACCCGCAGCCGACAGGGACACCGCGACAGCCCCCTGAGCACTGCTGCCAGAGTCGGGGCCGCCCGTCTTCACGACGCGGGCCGGCCGGCTCGTGCCGGAGGCGGTTTCGTAGGCGTCCCGCACGTCGGGCCAGCGGCTCCCGCCGGGGCCGCTGACCACCACCCACTCCGGCCGGGTCGACCGGGCAATGTCGGCCGGAAGGCTCGTCGCACTGCCGTGGTGCGGCGCCATCAAAACGTCGCAGGTGTCGGGATCACTGGCGACGAAAGCATCGAGGGCATCTCCCTCGATATCGCCCGTGAGGAGCAACCGTCGGCCCGCCGACTCGACCGAAAGCACCAGGCTCGTCTGATTGTCGTCGACGGCATGCGCATCGTGGTGGAGCACCCTGACCCGGCAGAGCGGATCGTACGGGATATCATCACCGGCCCTCACGCACTTCAGCGGAATGCGCCGCTCATACACGCGCCGCAGCAGGTCGCGCACTGCGACGGCGTCGCTCTCGAGGAACGATTCCGACACGACCAGTTCGCCGACGACAAACCGCTCGAGCAGATCCGGCACCGCGTTGAAGTGGTCGGTGTCGGCATGCGAGATCACGAGCGTGTCGATCCGCGCGTGGCCGCCGCTCCAGAGCACGGCCGCCATCGCCCGCCGGGCGGCGCCCGGAGCACCGAGCCGACCCGCGTCGTACACGAGCACACGCCCCTGCGGGCTGCGCACGACGATGCCACACCCATGGCCGAGCGCCGCCGCCGTCACCTCGAGCGGCATGGCAGCAGGGCGCACAAGCGCCGCGGCACGCGCGGCCAGGAGCCCGACGCCGATCCAAACCACCGCCGCCAGACCCCAGGTGGCCGGCCGCGCCAGCCGGGCTCGGGGCAGAGCGACCAGCAACGCCAACAGACCTCCATACGCTCCCGCGACCCACCACCCCGGCGGGCCGGCGACCCAGGCATGCCCGGCAGGAATCGCTGCGGCCCACCCTGTCATCCAGTCGACGCAGCCGAGCGTCACGTCACACGCGGCGCCACAGAAATCCGCCAGCCACTCGGAGAAGGGGGCCACGACCAGACAAAGACAACCCCACGCCATCGCCAGCGGCACCAGCGGCGCAACAAGCGGATTGAGCACAAGGCCGATCGGGCTCACCACGTGGAAGCGCTCGGCGACGATGGGTGCGGTCACCACCCACACCGCCGTGCTCGTGACGACGACGGCGAGCGCCTGCCGGCCAAGCCGGCGCAGGCGTCGCTCGAAGGGACTGCGGCTGCCTGCGATGAGCCGCTCGATCGGATCGTCGCCCGGACCGAGTGGCGGCACCAGGGCTCCTGAGCCCACGAGCACCGCCGTCGATAAAAAAGACAACTGCGGCCCGATCCGAAATACGTCGGCCGGACTCACGATCAGCACCACGATCGCAGCCGCCGCGAGGGCATTGATCGCCGGCGACGAGCGCCCGAGCGCCGCCCCCAGGCAGGAGAGCCAGACGAGCAGCGTCGCCCGCACCACGGGCGTCTCCGCACCCACGAGCACCATGTACAGTCCGGTGCACACGGCAACGGCGAGGATCGCACGCGACCGTGGCACCGCCGCAAACCCGAGCACCTTGAACAGTCCGAGCGCCAGGATGCCCACGTGCAGGCCGGAAATCGAGAGGATGTGGATCGTGCCGGTGACCATGTATTTCTGGGTTTCGTCGGTCGGCAGCGCCTCGCGACTGCCGAGCAGGAGCGCCGCGGCGAGGCCGGCCCGATCGCGGCAGTGCCGCCCGAGCGTCGCGGCCCCGCCCATCCGCACCCGGTCGAGCCAGGCTGAGAGCGACCACGCAGCAGGGCGCTCGATCACGGAAATGCAGCCAGGAGACTGGCAGCGCACGATCGACAGGCAGCGCAGCGACTGCGCCCGCTCGCGAAAGTCGAATTCACCGGGATTGAGGGCGTGGCCAGGCCGTAGCCCGCGCCCGAGGATCCGCACGCGGCAGCCGCTGACCACGTCGGGCGGCTCCCCCGCCACGACCACCGCCGCTCGACCGGATGCCGGTTTCCATGCGGCACCACGGCGAGCCCTCGTGACTGCGACGACGCACTCGCTCGACGGCTCAATCGCCGGCCCACCGGATCCCGACGGCGCCGGCAGCGTGAGCCGACGTGGCGACTCGACGACGATCCCCTCGATCACCACGGGCTGCGCACGTTCCGCGAGACTCCAGGCGAGATCGTCGGCGCGAAACAGCCGTTCGCGGGCGATCGCCCACCCGGCCGCGGTGCAGCCGATCGCCACGAGGAGCACGAACGCCGCCGGGGCCTCACGGCCCGACCGCAGAAACAGGGACCAGGCGACGAACGCCCCGGCTGCCGCCAGCCAGCAGCCGAGAGTCGCCGCCTGCGCGCGACCGGGCGGCCCGAGACCCGCGACTCCCGGCCCGACGGCGCACCCCGCGACGACGGCCACCGCCATCGCGACGAGCGGCCGGCGGGGCAGGGGATCGTGCCGCAAACACCTGCGGATGTGATGGAGGCCCCGCGCGGTGAGTTCCTGGACATGCTCGGCCGCGGCCACGGAATTCTCTGCCAGCCGGAGCCCCGCATCGCTGCAGGCATCGACGAGTGTGTGGAGGACGTGTCGCATCTCTGGAAAGAGAAACGAGAGCCGCGGGCCCGAGGGGCAAAACCTGTGGGGCAACCGTCCCGGTTGCCAATGCGGCCCCCAACTCTCGGCAAGCGGGACGCTTGCCCCACGGGCCACAGCTGCTAGATTTTTCGCGCCTGCAGAATCCTGGGCAGGCCGGCAAGGTCCTTGAGCGTGGGCTCAGGTCCCAGGCCCGCGACGGCGGCCACCGCCGCTTCCGCCGCGGCCGCGACATTCGGCCCCATCTCCACGAGCAGCCAGCCGCCCGGAGCGAGCCGCTCGGCTGCCTGACTGGCCAACCGCGCGATCACCTCCACGCCCGTCGGCCCCGCCACGAGCGCCCCCTTCGGCTCGTGAAGCCGCACGTCGCGCGGCAGCGATTCAAATTCGTCGTCGCGCACATAAGGCGGATTGCTCACGATGACGTCGAACGGGCCCACGGCCCGCGGGTCGGCACAGAGATCGCACTCGAGAAACTCGATCCGCTCCGCCACTCCATGCCGCCGGGCGTTCTCCCCGGCGACGGCCAGGGCCGCCGCCGAGGTGTCGGTGGCCACCACACGCGCACGCGGCAGCCGCTTCGCGAGCGTGACGGCGATCGCCCCCGATCCCGTGCCCACGTCGGCGATCCGCGGCGCCTCGAGCCCCTGACAGAGGTCGATCGCCCGCACCACGAGCCCCTCCGTCTCCGGCCGGGGCACGAGCACTGCGGGCGACACCGTAAATGGCAGCGAGAAAAACTCCCGACTGCCCACGAGGTAGGCCACGGGCTCCCCCTCGGCCCGGCGCTTCACGAGCTCGCGAAACCTCGCCCGCTCCGCATCGGCGACGGGCGTGTCGAACGCCGTGTAGAGCAAGATCCGCTGGCAGCCGCGCACGTGGGCCAGAAGCACCTCCGCGTCGAGCCGGGGCGATTCGCTGCCCTTCGTGCCCAGCCAGTCGGTCGTCCACGTGAGCAGCCGCCCGACCGTCCAGACATCGTCGGCCATGTGAATCTCCTCAACCGGCAGCGCCGGCCGCCGGCTTCGCCGAACGTTCCATCTCGCTCTTGCGTTGCTGGCGGTTGAACTGCTCGATCGCCTCAATCACGAGCCCGAGCCGGCCGACCATCACCTGGTCGAGCGTGAAGCTTTCGTTGATGCGGTGGTCGGTGACGCGATTCTGCGGAAAATTGTAGGTGCGGATCCGCTGGCTGCGGTCGCCGGAGCCGACTTGGCTCTTGCGTTCCGCCGACCGCTTCTCGTGCTCGATCCGCCGCTCGTGCTCGTAGAGCCGCGTCTTGAGCACGCGGAGCGCCTTGGCGAGGTTTTTGTGCTGGCTCTTCTCGTCCTGGCACTGCACGACGATCCCGGTCGCGAGGTGCGTGAGCCGCACGGCCGAGGCTGTCTTGTTGACGTGCTGGCCCCCCGGGCCGCTCGCACAAAAAAGATCCTTGCGGTAGTCGTCGGGCGAGAGCGACACCTCCACGTCCTCGGGCTCCGGCAGCACAGCCACGGTCGCAGCCGAGGTGTGGATCCGCCCCTTCGTCTCCGTGTCGGGCACCCGCTGCACGCGGTGGCCGCCGCTCTCGAACTGCAGCCTGCGATAGACGTTGTCGCCGGACACGCCGAGCACGAGCTCCTTGAAGCCGCCAAGCTCCGTGGGGCTCGCATCCATCACCTCGATGTCCCAGCCCACCTCCGCCGCATAGCGGCGATACATTTCGTAGAGATCGCGCACGAACAGCGCCGCCTCGTCGCCACCGGTGCCGGCCCGCAGCTCCATGATCACCCGTGCCCGGTCGGCATCCTCGTCGTCGGAGCAGAAGTCGAGGAGTTCGTCCCACTCCTTCTCGCGCCGGGCCGCCAGTTCCGGGAGCTCCGCCTGGGCGAGCGCCTTGAGCTCATGGTCGGCGCCCGCGCTCATCTCCTCGAGGTCGGCGATCTGCCGCTCGAGGGCCAGGAACGACCGATACCTTTTCGCGAGCTTGGCGAGCGTGCCATGCTCCCGGGCCACGGCGGCGAGCCGCTGCGGCGCGGCCAACACCTCAGGGTCGACCAGGGCGCGTTCGAGCTCCTCGAACCGGGAGAGCCTGGCTTCGAGCTGGTCGCGCATGGATCAGGCCTGGAGGGCGAGCCTCACGAGGCGGCCGCGTCGGCCTTCTTGCCCTTCTTCAGGCTCGCATAGCCGGTGCCGGCAAACTTCGACTTGAACTTCTCGATCCGACCGGCCGTGTCGACGAACTTCAACTTGCCGGTGAAGAACGGATGGCAGACGTTGCAGATGTCGACCTTGAGCTCGGGAACCGTGCTCCGCGTCGAGAACGTGTTGCCGCAGCCGCAGCGGACCACGGTGTCGACGTAATTGGGGTGAATGCCGTCTTTCATGATCGCGTCCTTCCGTCAAACCCTGGCAGTATCGAAATGCGAGCCCCAAAGAATACCGGCTGCGGTCACGTCAGGCAACTCGTCTCAACGGGCCACGAATCAGCCATGTGGTTCGCGTTTCGTAGGACAGGCGTCCCGCCTGTCACCTCTACGCGCCCAATCCGGCTCGGGGTCGCCTACCATCTCGCCAGAGAGAAAATTGTCCTCGACTCGCTCAAGCCGGCTACGGGGGAGCGGCAAAAGTCTCCTCGCTCCTGCCGCAGCGGCCGTCGCTCGGGAAGCGTTCGCCGACTCCCCCTGCGCCTCCCTTTTCCAGTGGAGGGAGGATTCGGGCTCCCCGTGTCCCTGAGACGGCGTATTTGACCAGCGGAGCCA
>CAZDTC010000147.1:0-5819 GCA_964508125.1 uncultured Candidatus Kuenenia sp. | reverse complement strand
GTCCGGCGAGGGGATACGGGGAGCCCGAAGCCGGCGCGCGCCCAACCTCACCAAAGATGGTGCACGAGCGGGCGGATCGAGTCGTCGTAGACTTCCTGCACGGACGCCATCGTGGCGGCGTCGAGCGGTGCAAGATTCGAGGCGCCGGCGTTGTCGACGACCTGCGCCGGCCGCTTCGCGCCCGGAATCACGCAGGTCACGGCATCGAATGACAGAATCCACTTGAGGGCAAACTGCGCAAGGGTGGCACCGCGCGGCACGAGGGGCCTGAGCCGCTCGACGGCCGCGAGGCCCGTCTCGTAGTCCACGCCCGAAAACGTTTCCCCCTTGTCGAAGGCAGCTCCTTCGCGGTTGAAGGCCCGGTGGTCATCGGACGGGAAAGCGCTCGAACGGGAAAACTTGCCCGAGAGCAGCCCGCTCGCCAGCGGCACGCGGGCGATCACGGCCACCTGGCGCTTGAGCGCCTGCTCGAAGAAGAGTTGCGCCGGCCGGAGGCGGAACAGATTGAAGATGATCTGCACACTTTGCACGTGCGGGTATTCGATCGCCTTGAGCGCCTCCTCCACCTTTTCCACGCTCACGCCGTAAAACCGGATCTTTCCCGCGGCCACGAGGTCGTCGAGCACGCCAAACACTTCAGGGCGGTAGTAGACCTCCGTCGGTGGGCAGTGGAGCTGCACGAGATCGAGCGTGTCGACCTCGAGGTTCTTCAGGCTGCGATCAATGAATGCGCTGAGGTTCTCCCGCGAGTAGCCGGTCGCGGTCTGGGCAGGCAGCCGCCGGCCCGCCTTCGTGGCCACGTAAAAGGGCTCGCGCCGGAGCCGGGCGATGAGCCGTTCGGAGAGGCCGTCGCCGTAGACGTCGGCCGTGTCGAAGAAATTGATCCCGCGGTCGAGCGCCGCATGGAGCGTGGCCATCGATTCGGCCTCGTCGGCGCCGCCCCACTGGCCGCCGCCGATGCCCCAGCCACCGAACCCGATCTCGGAAACCCGCCAGCCGGTCCGTCCAAAAGTGCGCGTCTTCATGGCCGCGAAGTCTACACTGCCGTCGTCATGCCGGATGCCCTCGCATCGTCGTCCCTGTCGCCGTGGTGGCACGATCGCCGCGCGCGCCAGTTGTTCCTCATCGGGATCGTGCTCGTGGCGAGCGGTCTCGTGCATGGCGTGATCTGGGGCCTCACGGGCGGGCCGTGGGAGGGACCCGCCACGTGGCGGAAGCCGATTCTGTTTGGCATCTCGGGCGGGCTCACGAGCCTGTCGCTGGCCTGGGCCTGGGCGCAATTGCCGCGCCGCACGGGCGACGCCTGGCTCGCCGCCGCCACGGCGTGGGCGCTCCTCGTCGAAGTGGCGCTCATCGACATGCAGGCCTGGCGTGGCGTCGCGAGCCACTTCAATCGCTCGACGCCGCTCGATTCGTTTCTCTACGACGCGATGGGCGGGCTGATCCTGTTCGTGACGCTCGTGGCGATCGACCTCACGGTGCGGTTCTTCATCCAGCGCACGGCGCTCGAGCCCGACATGCTGCTCGCCGCCCGGGCGGGGCTCATGTTTCTCGTCTGGTCGTGCCTGCTCGGCATCTGGGTGAGCGTGCATGGCGACATCCGCATGGCATCAGGCTTCGCGCCCGAGACGTTTGGCCGCGCCGGCGTGCTGAAATTCCCGCACGGCGCGGTGATCCACGCGCTTCAGTGGCTGCCGCTCCTCGCCTGGGCGGGCCGCCGGGCCGGTCTGCCGCCGAGCCGGCGGTTTCCCCTCGCGGCCTCGGCCACTCTTGGGACGGCGCTGCTCGGCGCCTTCGCGCTGGTGCAGACGCTCGCCGGCCGGGCCCGATTTGACACCACCAGCCTCACCGTCGCGCTGCTGGCAGCCGGTGTCGTATGCCTCGCGGTGCCCGCGTGTGTCACGGCCTGGACGTGGGCCCGCGGAGCGGCGGCGCGCAGGCCTTCCGTGCAGGAACGGCCGGAACGCCGGTGAACAGCGGTCACCACGGTGCTGGGATGCGTGGCACCATCCAGGAGAGCGGGCCGGACTGGAGCCATACGAGCAGCCCCATGAGGGCCGCGAGCGCGAGCGAGTGCGGGAACACGCGCCGGAGGATCACGCCTTCTTGGCGATGCGTGCCGGTGGCCGTGGCCGACACGACGATGCTCTGGGCGTCGATCATCTTTCCCATCACGCCGCCGGTGCTGTTGGCGGTGCAGATCAGGAGCGGGTCGAGGCCGAGCTGCTCCGCCGTCACCCGCTGCAGGCTGCCGAACATCGCGTTGCTCGACGTGTCGGAGCCGGTGAGCGCGACGCCGAGCCAGCCGAGGAGGGCGGCGCAGAAGGGGTAGGCCGCGCCCGACCACGTGAGCGCAAGGCCGAGCGTGACGTCGGTGCCGGAATATCGCGTCACGAACGCGAGCGCAAGCATTGCCGCGATCGTGGCGAGCGACGGCGCGAGCGCCTCGAGGTTCGCCCACCACAGCCGCCACGCCCGCCGCCACGGCACGCCCAGCCACGGGATCGCGAAGAGCGTGGTCGCGATCACGCCCGTGCCTGACGCCGAGAGCCAGTTGAAGCGATACACCGCCCGCTCGACCTCCTGCGACGCCCGCGTCGCTGGCGGCACCTTCGCCACGCGGCCATCGAGCCGCGGCACTGGAAACTCCGGCGCCACGACCGCGGCAGGCAGGCCGCCGGCCCGCCCCTCGAGCCGGGCCTTCACGGGGGCCAGACCCCAGCCGAGCATCATGAGCGAGAGCATCGCCCACGGGGCCCATGCCCACGCGATCCGGCCCGTGGACTCAGCGGCCTCGCCTACCGAATCCTTCTCAAGCGGCATCGCTTCAACCCAGCCCTCGCCGTGCCGCCACGTCTCCCGCGGCCGCCACCCGTGAAGAAAGATTGCGAGCGCGGCCAGGCTCACCGCGCCCCCCACCACATCGACGAGCGCCGCCCCGACGAAGTTCGCGACAACGGCCTGCGTCGCGGCGAACGATGCTCCACACACGAACACTGCCGGCCACACACCGGCCAGCCCACGCCAGCCGGCCATGGCCCACACCATCCACGCCGGCACGAGCAGCGAAAAAAACGGCAACTGCCTGCCCGCCATCGCCGAGATCGCCTGTTCGTCGAGACCGGTCACCTTCGCGAGCATCACGATCGGCGTGCCGAGGCTGCCGAATGCGACCGGAGCCGTGTTGGCCAAAAGCGCGAGGCACGCCGCCTCGAGCGCCGGAAATCCCGCCCCCACGAGCAGCGCGGCCGAGATCGCCACCGGGGCCCCGAATCCGGCCACGCCTTCGAGAAACGCCCCAAACGAAAACGCGATCAGGAGGGCCTGCAGACGGTGATCGGCCGAGAGGCTCGTCACCGACCGCTTCATCACGTCGAGCGCACCGGCCTCCGCGCACAGCCGGTAGAGAAACATCGCCGCGATCACGATCCAGCCGATCGGAAACAGACCATACGCGGCGCCGTTGCCGGCGGCCGCGAGCGCCGCGGCGACGGGCATGCCGCAGCACGCGATCGCGATCACGAGCGCCGTCGCAAGACCAGCCGTGGCAGCCCCGAGGGCCGACCACCCGGCGAAGGCGAGGAGGCCGAGGAGCACGAACAGCGGCAACGCCGCGACGAGCGTGGAGAGCGCCGGCGAGCCGAACGGATCGTAGACGTGGGTCCAGACCATCAGCCGCCCGGCAGAACTGGGATCTCCGGGCTCGAAAAGTGCACGAGCATGAGCGCGAGCGCAGTCAGCCCGATGAGGATCAGGGCGACCCCCATGTAGCGGGCGATCGGCGGCCGGTCGCCATAGCGGTAGTCATCGCGCGACACGGCCTCGAGCACCCGCTTGTGCTCCCACATGCCGGCGACGGTCGCGGCGATGCCGAGCGCGATGAGGGCCGCTCCGAAAAGCCGCGTTTTGAGAGGTGAGAACCCGGTCATGCGTCCGTCGAAGGCGATCGCCGCCTGCCCCAGCCGCTCGATGCCGAATCCCAGCGAGATCATCGCCAGGCTCGTGCGGATCCAGGCGAGAAGGGTGCGGTCGGCTGCCTCGCGGTTGCGCTCGCGGGCGAGCTCGTTCGTCAGGGACTGGTCGCGGTCGGCCATGAGGATGATCGTACCGCTCCGTGTACATGAATGTCGAACCGTCCGTGGGGCGACCGTCTCGGTTACCAATGCGGCCTCAACTCCTGGCAAGCGAGATGCTTGCCCCACGTGGCCACGTCACTGAACGTCCACCGGGATGCTCGCCGAGTGGGCGGAGAACTCTGGGGCGTAGCGGCTCTGGATCTTCGCGAAGCCGCTCGACGCGCTTCCCCGGTGGGCCGCCCGCAGCGAATACTCGAACACGTGCGTGCCCCGCGGCAGCCGCTCGAAGAACAGTTGCATCGAGGCGTCGCGCACCGCCGCATACCAGCCCACGCCGTCGCCCCAGCGCCAGCCGGAGAGCACGTCCACCGGCTCCGTCAGGCTCGGCCGATGGTCGGCAAGTTCCAGGAACTCGTAGTCGCGATCGCTCGTCACCACGAGCCGCACCACGAGCTCGTCTCCCACGGCGAGCGGCTTTCCAGCCGCCACCGGCTCGAGCACGGGCCCCGCTTTCGTGAACCGCTTCACGAACAGCTTCTTCTCGATCGCCAGTTCCTCGCGGCCGGCGGCCGGCACGTGGGCGATGTCGTCGAGATACTGCCAGTGGATGCCGCCCCAGGCGATTCCCTTATCGGCCTTCTTGATGGCGATGTCGGCAAGCCTGGGCGTGATCTCGCGCCGCACGAACCGCTCCTCGAAGAAGCCCGTGCCCGCCTCGACTGCCCCGGGCTTGAGCGGCTCACCGCCCACGGTCACGCTCACGACCTCCCGCGACCCGAGCAGGTCATCGCCCCGGCCCAGGAGCGCGGCCACGGCGTCGGCCGTGGCCCGGTTGCCCTGCCAACGGCTCGTGCGCTTCTGCGCCAGCAGCCACGCCTTCAGCCCCTCGACGGCCGCCGCGTCGCCGGCCACCTCGTCGAAGGCCTCGATCATGATCGACTGCGTTTCGATCGGCGCGCTTGCCCAGCTCCACCAGGCCGGATGCGGATCGCGCCACCACATGCCCTGCCAATTTTCCTCCTGGACGTCCAGCCCCGTGCTCCGCTGCTTGAGGCTGTCGACGATCGACCGCGCCGTCTCGCGGTCGCCGTGCCGCGCAAGCGCGATCGCCAGCTGCCCCTGTGAACGTCGATAGTCGACCTTCATCCAGCGCTTCCGCCCCACGTCGAGCCCCCAGGCGTGGGCCTCGGCCGCCGGGCCTGCGAGCGGCACGTCTTCTTTGAAGAAGCTTCTCGCATACAGTGCAAAACAGCCGATCGGCGTGAGCACGGGCTCGTCCACCTTCTCCGCCCAGCGCCGCTCCTCGATGAGCCGGGTGTCGAGCCAGCCGATCGTGTTCACGGCCGGCTGGGCGTCGATCGCCACGCCGTTCGCCCGCAGCCGGCCAAACCCGGCGATGATTCCGAGCGTCACGGAGTCGCACGTCGCCCCGCCGGGAAACCAGGGCCAGCCGCCGTCGGGATTCCGCAGCGCGTCGAGCCGCGTGAACGCAGCCTCCACCTCGGCGGCAGCCCGGTTGGCGTCGAACAGGAGCGCGATCCTCGTCCGGGCTTCCTTCTCGTCCACCGCCTCGCGCACCCAGGGCGTCTCGGCGAGGAGCGTCTTCACGAGATCGGTGTTCTTCTCGAGCGGGCTCTCCAGGGCCTGCGTGCCCTTCCACTGCTCGAACACGTTCGCGATCCGCTGGTCGCGGGTGACGAGGTGCCGCGCGAGGCTGTTGGCATAGAGCCGCGTGAACAGCGT
>CAZDTC010000146.1:0-5860 GCA_964508125.1 uncultured Candidatus Kuenenia sp. | reverse complement strand
CGATTCGCCCGCCGCGGCCAGATCCTTGAGCACGAGCCCCGTCGCCTCGTCGATCACGATCGTGCCGGGCGGCACGAGGAGCACGAGGTCTTCCGCGGAGCGGCCGTGGCAATTGGCCGGGCCACCCGGCTGGCCGCTGTCGGCACGCCACTGCATGCGGTGGGCGAGCGCCGCGAGCGAGTCGACGCCGGCGCGGGCCTCCAGGATCACGCTGCCGCCGTCACCGCCGTTGCCACCGTCGGGGCCGCCGAGGGGGATGTATTTTTCGCGCCGAAAACTCGAGGAGCCGCGGCCACCGTCGCCGGCCGCCACCTCGATATGCACGCGGTCGACAAACACTCGAACACGCCCGATCCCGGCAGGACGCGCCGACTACGAGGTCGCAACGTTGACGCGACGGCCTTCCTGATCGAAGCCCACGACGCCATCGACCAGGGCGAAGAGGGTGTAGTCGGAGCCCATCCCCACGTTGCTGCCGGGGCGGAACTTGGTGCCGACCTGGCGCACGAGGATGTTGCCGGCACGCACCTGCTCGCCGCCAAACTTTTTCACGCCCCGCCGTTGGGCATTGGAGTCGCGTCCGTTGCGGCTGGAACCCTGTCCTTTTTTATGTGCCATTGCGCGTCTCCGGACCCTCGGGGCGGCCGTGGGGAAAAATCACTCATCAATTTCGTATCGGAAAACCCAGGCATGGTCAATGCCCTCGTTCACGGCCTTGGCTGTAGCGTAGATCGCAGGCCCCTCCGCCCCGAGCAGTCCCAAGAGGATGCGGCTGCGCTTGGCCGGATCGGGCTCGGAGTCGACCGCCGTTTCCAGGGCGTCGAACGCCGCCCGCGGTCCGGACGCCGCCAGGCGGCGCTGGTCGAGACCGATGTCGTCGATCACCGCCAGCGCCCGGGCCAGCGACAATTCCTTGGCAAGCAGTTCGAGCCTGTCGGCGGCGGGGCCGAAGAGCGCCGTGGCCTCGGCCCACCGGGCAGTGTTGCTCTCAACGCCGTCGACCGCCGTGATCGCCTTCGCCAGCGACTGCAACGGCCCGCCGTCGAGATCGGCCGCGGTGATCCCGACCCGCTCGAGCGCCGCGGCCCGCTTCGCCTCCCGCGCGCCGTCGGCCGGGGCGCGCAGAGCCCGCGCGAGGTCTTCGATCTGCTCGAGGCCGTGATCGCCGAAAAGATCGCGCACGACCGGCCCGCGGGCGCCGGGCGACTCGATCGCGGCCAGCCGCTCGAGCACACGCGCAAGCGGCGCGAGGCTATGCGGCACGTCGCGGTCGACCGCCTCGAAGGGCACCGCCGGCACGAGCAGGTCCCGCCACGAGAGGCCGAGCTGGTCGAGTCCCTCGCGAGCCTGCGCCTTCGTGAGCTGCGGCCGCCCCACCGCTTCGATCACGCGCACGCCGATCGACATCCGCTCGAGGAGGCCGGCATGGCCGATGCTCACCTCCTCCTCGTTGAACGACACCTCGTCGCCATGGCGCCAGAAGTCGAGCCGAAGGCTCTCGAGGGCATGCTCGGTGCCCGCCCCCGGTGGCGCATCAGGGCCCACGACGGCGTCGGCATCGTTGCGCCAGCGGATGGAATTGGTGAGCCCGCGCACAAAGATCGAGAAGAAATCGATCCGCGGGTCGATGTCGGTCCACACGGCGACGCCCCATCGTTCTTCACCCGGAGCGAGATCGGCCTCCACCATGCTCGCGCTGTCGTGCAGACGGCCGCTCACGCCCTCGCGCTGCCTGATCGGCGCGATCGCCTCGGGGATCACGCGATCGAGGTAGCCGCGGTAGTGGATCGAGCCCTCGGGGTGGGCGAGGCCCTCGACGCTCTCGAGCACGAAATGGGGCAGGAACTTCACCGGTTGCTCGAATGCCTCGCGCTTGAACGCCGCGGGATCGTCGGCCGGCGCCGAGGAACGGCGGCCGCCCGTGTTCTTCACGCGATAGAGCAGATAGAGCACTCGTTTGCGGCGCATGGTGAGGTCGGGGCCGGGCAGATCGATATCGATGTGACGAGGCGGCTTGTACGCAAACTCGAGGCACCACACGTCGCGTGGATAGATGCGATCCTTCGCCCGCTCCACGAGCGTGCCGCCGATGGCGTCGCGTTTGGGCGTCCACGCCGAGCCTTTGAGGTTGCGCGTGATCTCGAGGATGTCGCCGCGCTGGATCGTGTCGTCCGTCGAGAGGTCGGGCGGAATCACCGTGAGCACACCGGGGGCGAGGGCCCGAAAGCCATCAGGCGCTGCGGCCGAGGCAAAAAACGGCCAAACCGCGGCCAGCAGGGCCAGCGAAACCACGATCGGGAGTCTGTGCCACCCTGGCATGCGGGGCCTTCGCGTGGGGAAATTCACTTGGAACCTGTGTCGTCTCGCCTGAGTCTAGACGATACGAAAATAGGGCATTCCTGCCGAAATAAGGCACAAATACCCCATCTATCCCAGTCTTTCTTGATTTCCTAAATTACGCACAACACAATCTCGTCTTGGGCGTTCGTTTCGACTACGAACTGACCTCGGCTGCAGTCAGCGGCCGAAAGTTTCTTCGGAACGCAGGCATGCTCGAAGTCAACCGCCTCAATCCGCCGCAGTCCTACCACAAGCCCACCACATTGGCATCGGCGCCTGCGTCGGCTTTGAATCGGCGCGTGTTCGTCTCGGCCGACGATTTCGACGCCACGGGCATCCTGGCCGGCTGCGATCCCTGCGCGTCGAATTATTGGTGGATGCCCGAACTGCATACTGCCGCGGCGGCCGACCTGACCGTGGCGACCGTCACGGACGCCGGTCTGGCGCGTCACGCGACCCGTCGCTCCGCGGAGCGGCCCCAGGCGGCGGCCTGATCGACCTCGAGCGCGAGAGCCAAGTAGTCTTCGGCCCCGTTCGACTCCGGGGCGTAGTCGAAGATCGACTGCCCGAAACTGGGCGCTTCTGCAAGGCGGATGTTGCGCCGGATGCGAGTGCCGAACACCCGCGCCGCCGACCACGCCGGGTGCTGGGCCCCGCCCGTCGCGACGTCTCCCGTAAAGAAAGCCTCGACATCGCGGCCCACCTCCGTCGCCAGCCGCGTGCCGCCCTCGTACATGCAGAGCACGACGCCCAGGAGCCGCAGCCGCGGATTGACATGGTCGGCCACGAGTTCGATCGTCTCGAGCAATTTGCTCAGGCCGTGCAGCGCGAGAAAATGCGGCTGGAGCGGCAAAAGCACCTCATCGACCGCGGCCATCGCGTTGAGCGACAACAGCCCCAGCGACGGCGGACAGTCGATCACCATGTAGTCGAAGGCCTCCGCAGCTGGGGCGGTGCCATTGCAGCGGGGATCGGCTTCGATCCGGGCCTTGAGAATCGATTCGCGGCCGGCCCGCGCGGCAAGATCCACCTCGACGGCGGCAAGGTCGATGTGCGACGGCACGACGACGAGCTTGTCGCCGGCGGCGACGAAGGCGGCTGAGAGCGGTTCGCCCGCCACGAGCACGTCGTAGGCCGACACCGGATGCGAACCCGGTGCCACGCCGACGTGCAACGTGGCATGGGCCTGCGGATCGAGATCAACGAGGCACACATTCCGGCCGGCGCGCGCCAGTGCCACCGCCAGATTGACCGACGTCGTCGTCTTGCCGACGCCGCCCTTCCGGTTTGCCACGGCGATCGCTCGCATACCCAGCCTCGCTCGATGCCCCGGCGCATTCCGGGGGGTTGGGAGGATAGGCCCGCAGGTCCCACTGCCAAAGGCCGATTTCGCGGGGCGACACGCCCCGGATCGGCACTTTTCAAAGCCCGGCGATCCATTTTTCCAGTCCCCGGGCGATCCGCCCAAGGCGCACACGGCCCGGCTGGCCGACGACGGCGAGGCTTCCGCCATCGTCCAGATCGATGACAAGCGTCGCGTGGCCGCCGGGCGATCCCGGTTCGGAAAATACGAACGCCAGATCCCACGCGTCGTCGGCGAGCCGGCCGACGTCTACCGCAGCCTGCCAGTCGAAGTTGGCATCCTCCACGAGCCCGCGGCGAAGGTGGACGAGCCCTTTCGCATGCGTCACATCGCGCACTTCGCGAGCCACGAGGCGGCCCGGGCTGCCGCCGGGCGCGAGCCGCAAAAGCTCCACCCGGGGCGCGGCATTCACAAGCCGAGCCACCTCCGGACCGTAAAACTCGAGACAGCGCCCGGTCTGCAACCGTTGATACGCGATGCCCGCGACGGCTCCCGCAAGGCCCAGGAGCACGAGCCCCACGACGAGCGATCGGCCCCGGGTCGGCGAGGCGGCGCACGCGGGCGGATGCTGCGGCATGACGGGCCTTTCGGAACCTGACACGGAGTGGGTGATCGTGGCGGCAGGGAATGTATACTCGCATCGCGTCCCTGCCCAACATCTTCTTCCGACCCCGAGCGGAGTGCCCGCGGATGCCGAACGCCCTCGACCCCTACCGTGAAGCGCTGGTGATGGAACATCACACCGTGTGGCCGGCGGAGTACGACGACTGGTCGGCGGCCGACAAGACTCGCGTCGAGACGCTGCTCCATGCGAGCCCCGCCGAGGCCGCAGACCTCGACTACGTGCGTCAACACACCGGCTTTGCCCGCGTGATCACCGTGACGCCGGCCGACCTCGAGCGCGTCAGCGTGGCCTGACCGTGGCGCTCCGCACGATCCGCCTCCGACTCGACGGCACGGCGGCCGCCGACCGCTCCTACGAGATCGTCGTCGGCCGAGGCGCGATCAATACGCTCGGTCCCACCCTCGCCGCCGCCTCGGTGCGCCGCGGCATCGTGGTCGCCGACGCCGCCGTGGCCGCGACGCATGCCGCCATCGCGGTCACCAGCCTCGAGGCGGCGGGCATCGATACCACGCTCCTCATCGTGCCCTCCGGCGAAGCCTCGAAGTCGGCCGCCGAAGTGGCGCGGCTGTGGGGTGAGCTTGCCCGGTTGGCCGTCGACCGGCGCACGCACGTTGTCGCCATCGGCGGCGGCGTCGTGGGCGATCTCGCCGGCTTCGTGGCGGCCACCTTCGCCCGTGGCCTTGCTGTCTGGCAGGTGCCGACGACGGTCGTGGCCCAGGTCGACAGCGCCATCGGCGGCAAGACGGGCATCAACCTCGACGCGGGCAAGAATCTCGCGGGTGCCTTCTGGCAGCCGCGCGGCGTCATCGCCGACATCGACACGCTTGCCACGCTGCCCGCGCGGGAATTCACAAGCGGCCTGGCCGAGGTCGTGAAATACGGCGTGATCCTCGATGCGGAGTTCTTCGCCTGGCTCGAAGCCAATGCCGCGGCCATCCGCGACCGAGATCCCGAACCCCTCCAGCACGTCGTCGAGCGTTCAGCCGCCCTCAAGGCCCACGTCGTCGAGCGCGACGAGCACGAAACGAGCGGCCTGCGAGCAGTCCTCAACTACGGCCACACCTTCGGCCACGCCTACGAAACCGCCGCCGGCTACGGCACGCTCCTCCACGGCGAGGCTGTGGCGATCGGGATGACGGCAGCGGCGCAGCTCGCCGTGCTCCTCGGCCGCGTCGGCCCCGACTTCGTCGCGCGGCAGGACGCGCTCCTGCGGACCCTCGGCCTGCCCGTGAAGGCGGCCGACCTCGCCTGGACGCCACCGGCCCCCGACGACCTGCTCACGATCATGGGTCGCGACAAGAAGACCGTCGACGGCCGCCTCCGCTTCGTGCTCCCGAGCCGCCTCGGCCACGTCGAACTCGTCGACGGCATCGACGCTGCGCTCGTGCGCCGCGTGCTGTAGGACAGGCTTCAGCCTGTCACAACGAGGACAGGCGTCTCGCCTGTCATGCCCTATTGATCGCGCGCCGGCTTCGGGCTGCCCGACCCTCTCGCTTGACGTTCGCCTCGGCCCTCCCGGCCTCGGCTCTCTG
>CAZDTC010000145.1:0-5919 GCA_964508125.1 uncultured Candidatus Kuenenia sp. | reverse complement strand
GCTCCATCGCCGAGGGCGATCGCTAGTCCCGTCTCAACTGTGATGGTGCGCTCGGTGTAAGCCGCGTATCTGCCCATCGGCTCTTGCGCATCGCACCGACCGTCTCCGCCGGAAGTTCCCTGCGCCTACGAGTTGAGGAGGCTTCGGGGAGCCAGAAGCCGGCGCGGGCTACAAGAGCCATGACAGGCTGAAGCCTGTCTTACGTGCGCAGGCACTTAACAGCTTCGACGATGGCGAGCGGCAGGATCGCCGCGGCCAGCACCAGGATCCAGTCGGCGCCGAGTTCCGTGCCGACCTCGAACACCGGTCGGGCGAAGGGCAGCATCACCACGCTCACCTGCAGCAGGGCCGACACGACGACGGCCACGACCAGCGCGGGGTTCGTCGCCAGGCCGAGCTGCCAGGCCGTGCGGCGCTCGCTACGGCAGGCGAATGCAAAGAGCAATTGCGCGAAGGCGGCGACGCAGAACGTGACCGTCCGGGCGTGGGGCAGCCGGGCGTCGTCGCCGCGGTAGGTCGCCCAGAAGGCGCCGAGCATCACGGCCGCCATGATCGACCCGTGGACCGCGATGGTGCGACCGCGGCTCCAGGTGATCACCGGCTCGCGTGTCTTCCGCGGCCGCCGCCGCATGAGGTCGTCCTCCGGCGGCTCGAGCCCGAGCGCCAGAGCCGAAAGCCCGTCGGTGATCAGGTTCAGCCACAGGATCTGGATCGCCGCCAGCGGCGCTGGCCAGCCGACGACCGCGGCCACGAGCATCACGAGCACCTCGCCGGCGTTGCAGGCGAGCAGGTAGTGGATGAACTTCCTGATGTTGTCGTAGATGCCCCGCCCCTCCTCGACGGCACGGACGATCGACGCGAAGTTGTCGTCGGTGAGCACCATGTCCGCCGCTTCCTTCGTCACGTCGGTGCCAGTCAGGCCCATCGCGATCCCGATGTCGGCGGCCCGGACCGCCGGCGCGTCGTTCACACCGTCGCCGGTCATCGCGACCACTTCCCCGCGACGCTGCCAGGCCTGCACGATCTTCAGCTTGTGCTCGGCCGTCACCCGCGCGTAGACGGCGATCGTGCCGGCCGCCGCGGTGAGCTCGTCATCGGACAAACGGTCGATCTCCGCCCCGGTCGCCACCCGATCCTCCAGGCCGGCGATCCCGAGCTCCCGGGCGATGGCCAGCGCCGTCGCCGGATGATCCCCCGTGATCATGAGCGGACGGATGCCGGCCGCCATGCACGTCGCCACGGCCATGCGGGCCTCGTCGCGCGGCGGATCGATCATCCCCACGAGCCCCGCGAACACGAGTTCCCGCTCCACGTCGGCGGCCGTGCCGCCCGCCCCGGGCCACGCCGTCTCCGGCCGCCATGCCAAGGCGAGCACACGCAAAGCCCGGGCCGCCAGGGCCGCGTTCAGCGCGAGGATCTCGCCACGCCGCGTTGGCGTCAGCGGCTCCAGCCCGGCGCCGCGGTCTTCATACGCGCACCGTTCAAGCATGGCTTCCGGAGCCCCCTTGGCGTAGACGACGAAGGATCCATCCGCGGTTCGCACCACGACCGACATCGCCTTGCGATCGGAGTCGAACGGCAACTCATACACCACCGTCTCGCGAGGGTCGCGGACGGCGACGCCGGCCTTCATGGCGGCGACGAGCAGGGCCCCTTCAGTGGGGTCGCCGACCACCTGCCAACGGTCGTCGCCATCGGCCGCCGGGCTCAAAGTCGCGTTGTTGCATCGCGCTCCGATCGTCAGGAGCCTGATGAGTTGGGCATCGGCGCCTGGAACGCACGACGGGGTAGATGGATGCGTCGATCCCGACCAGGGCGCCGACTCCACGAGAAACTCGCCCCGTGGCGCGTATCCAGCCCCCGTCACGCGATACTCCCGGGCCCCGGCCACCACCGCCCTGACGGTCATCTCGTTGCGGGTGAGCGTGCCGGTCTTGTCGGAGCCGATCACCGTCACGCAGCCGAGCGTCTCCACGCTCGGCAGTCGGCGCACGAGCGCGTTGCGGGCGACCATCCGCTGCAGCCCAAGCGCGAGCACGAGCGTGACCACCGCCGGCAACCCCTCGGGCACCGCCGCCACGGCGAGGCTCACCGACCGCAGCAGCACGTCCGCGGGGCTTCCTCCGCGCGCGATATCGAGCGCCGTGATCACCGCCACGATCGCCAGGCACACCACGATCAACACGCGTCCGAGTTCGCCGAGCCGGCGCTGCAGGGGCGTCGCCTCCACGGGGGCCGATTCGAGCAGCCCGGCGATGCCACCGAGGTGCGTGCGCATCCCGGTGGCGACGACGAGGGCCGTTCCGCGGCCCGTCGCGATCACCGTGCCGGCATGCACGAGCGTCTCGCGATCGCCGAGCGGCAGCCCGGCCGGGAGCACGGCCGCGGCGTCCTTCGTCACCGGCAGCGATTCGCCCGTGAGCGCCGCCTCCTGGGCCGTGAGCCCGTAGGCCGCGACGAGCCGGGCATCGGCGGGCACATGGTCGCCGGCTTCGATCGCGATCAGGTCGCCGACGACGACCTCCCGCGCGGGCAGGATCGCCACCTGCCCGTCGCGGACGACGCGCGCCTGCGGCGCCGCAAGCCGACGCAGGGCCACGAGTGCCCGCTGGGCCCGCTCCTCCTGGAGAAAGCCGATCACACCGTTGACGAGCACGATCGCCAGGATCGCCGTCGCGTCGGCCCACTCGCCGAGCGCGCCGGCGGTGATCGCAGCCACGAGCAGGATCCCGATCATCACCTCGTGGAACTGCCGTACGAGCCGCCGCCACCACGGCTCGGCCGGGGCCTCGTCGATCACGTTCGGACCCCGTGCCTCGAGTCGCCGTGCGGCCGCGGCCGGCGTCAGCCCGGCGGCCGCATCGGAGTCGAGCCGCGCGGCGACCTCGGCCACCGTCAGCGCGTACCACGCCAAGGGCGCATGTGCCTGCGGCTCACGTTCGTCGGTAACACCGGCTGAATGTGCCATGATCGCCTCGGCAGGCCAGCAAGGAGGCGGCCGCCAAGCCGATTATTCGCGGACGGGCGGCTAGGCGACGCGTGCCGACGAGTCCCATCGCTGCCGCTCCGGGCTTTGTGGGCCTGACGGTTCGAAGCTCAGCTTTCCGAGTCGTTGCTGCTACCGGTCAGATAGCTGGAGTAGTAGAGGAGCGTGAGGATGCTCTGGAGCGTGGCGGCCACGTAGGTCCAGGCCGCGGCATTGAGCACCTTGTTCACGGCCGGCATCTCCGCCGGTGGCACAATGCCCAGGTTCACAAGCTGCGCCTTCGCTCGGTTGCTCGCGTCGATCTCCACCGGCAGGTTCACGAGCTGAAAGAAAACAGTGCCGGCGAACAAGGCGATCCCCAGCCAGGCCATCGGCGCGCTCCGCATCATGAGCCCGAGCACGAACATCGTCATCCCAAAGCCGCTGCCGATGTTCGCCACATTCACGGCGATATTCCGCACCTTCATCAGCGAGAAACTCTGCGCATCCTGGAGCGCATGCCCGGCCTCGTGGGCCGCGATACCGACGGCGGCGAGCGATCGGCTGCCGTAGACCGCCTCTGAGAGCCTGAGCACCTTCTTCTGCGGATCGTAGTGGTCGTTGAGCATGCCCGGGATCGCCTCGATCTCGACGTCGGTCGCGCCGGCCGAATCGAGGATGTGGCGGGCGGCCGCTCCACCCGTCAGCGGGGCCGGTTCGTGCGACGCGGCGGCGAACGACGACTTCACCCGCCACTGGGCCCACAGGGCGAGCAGGAGGGCGGGGGCGACGGCGAGCATGTATCCAGGATCGAAGAAAATCGGCATGGAAGCGACGTGGCTCCGGGGAAAGAACGCGATTTCACCGCCGCGGCATCACGCCAGGTGGCGGCGGACGTATTCTAGTCCTACGCAGCGATGAGACACACCGTTCGCCACCGTTCCCGGACCGCCGCCCGGTTGGCCGCCGCCTGGGTTCTCGCCGCTGGGTGCGGCCGGATGCCGCCACCCCCTGCGGACCGCCTCGCAACTGCTCCAGACTCCCCGTCGTCGCTGTGCGCTCGGATCGAGGCTGCGATCGCGCATGCCCGCGACGCCCGTCGGCTCGACGCCTCGGTGCACGGCGCCTGGCAGGTGGTGCACGGCGTCCTCGCGTTCGGGCCCGAGTTTCCCCTCGCTCACGACGGCGAGGAAGAACCAGCGCTCGAGTATCTGCTCGGCGGCGGTCCGCTCGCCGGATGGCTTTTGCGGCCCGGATCGCGGGGCGTCGTCGCTGTCGTCGAGGAAGGGAGCACGACCGGTCAGGGACATCCCGACCAGTGGCTCGGGTATCTCTCGCAGTGCGGCCTCGGCGGCATCCCGCTCGACACGAAGCTCGTCGCCGGCGGCCGCGACCACACGCTCGCCGACCTGCTCGACCAAGCGAAGTTCGACCTGCGCGCAGGACAGGAGGCCACCTGGACGCTGATGGCCCTCGCGGCCTACCTGCCGCCCGACGCGACGTGGCAGGCGTCCGACGGCACGACGTGGTCGATCGAGAAGGTCGTGCGCATGGAGGCCGACGCCGACCTCTCGACGAGCGCATGCGGGGGTGCCCACCGGCTGGCAGGACTCGCACTGGCACTGGCCGCGCATCGCGCCATACGCACGAATCCAGACGCACCTCTCACCGGCGGCTGGGCCGACGCCGCCGAGCGGCTCGCCGACGCGATCGACCGCGCCCGGCGATTCCAGCAGCCCGACGGCAGCTTCTCCACGCACTTCTTCGATCGCCCAGGCACGTCGCCCGACGTATTCGCCAGGCTCGCCGCCACCGGCCACATCTTCGAGGTGCTCGTGCTCGCCCTCGACGACGACGAACTCACCGCACCCTGGGTGACGAGGGCCGCCCAGCGGCTCGTGACGCTTCTCGAGCAGACGCGTGACGTCGACGTCGAATGTGGCGCTCTCTATCACGCCATCCACGGCCTGGCGCTCTACCAGCGCCGGGCCTGTCGTTCGTGACGAATGAATAGCCTGATCATGCGTCAGACCCAAAAAGCCCGGGGAGGAAGTGACGGGGCGTGTCAGGGGGGCCACGTCAAGCTCGTGAGCGGGCTTTATAGTTCGCGTGAAGCAAGCGCCGATCGCACCGCATCCACGAGCACGTGGAGATCGCCGTGCCAGTCGATCGTCGTGGCCTGCTGCGTGGCGAGATTTTTCAGCTGGGCGGTGCCGGAGGCAAACTCGTCGCTGCCGATGATGAGCGCGGCAGGAAACCCCTTTTTGTCGGCGTGCTTGAGCTGCTGCCCCACCCGCTTCGGCTCGGGAAACAGTTCCACGGCGACACCCGCCGCACGCAGCGCCGCGGCGATCCGCAGGTAGTCGGCCAGATGAGCCTCGTCGAAGAACACGAGCAGCACATCGGCCGGCGTTTCGACGGCTGAAAGCTTTCCCAGTTCCTCGAGCCCCGCGAGCAGCCGGTCGATTCCGAGCGACGCGCCGACGCCCGGCAGCGACTGCTTGGTGTACAGCCCGGCGAGGTTGTCGTAGCGGCCGCCGGAGCAGATGCTGCCGAGCGTCGGCAGGTCGTCGAGGAAGCTTTCGAGCACGACGCCCGTGTAGTAGTCGAGGCCGCGGGCGATCGAGGGATCGACGACGACGCGGCCATCGGCCACGCCCGCCGCCTTCGCCCCGGCGAGCAGGTCGCGCAGCCCCGCCACGCCGGCTCGTCCGCTCTCCGAGCCGGCCACGAGCCCGTCGAGCACCGCGAGCACCTCCGCCGGCGGCCCGGTGAGCCCCGCCATCCCCAGCAGTTTTCCTGCCACGTCGCCGGCAACACCGTGCCCGGCGAGTTCCGCGGCCACGGCCTCGGGCGTCGCCTTGCCGAGCTTGTCGAGCGACCGCAGCACGTCGGTCGAGCGGTCGGCGAGCCCGAGCCCCGCGAGCACGCCGCCGAGCACACGGCGGTCGTTG
>CAZDTC010000144.1:0-5934 GCA_964508125.1 uncultured Candidatus Kuenenia sp. | reverse complement strand
GAGCCATCGAGCCGCCAGGTCCGCCAGATCACGATCCGCCACGCATTCCTCGCGAATTGACGGTCCCGATCGACATTCCCTAAATTCAGAGGTGATGCGTCGCCCACTGCTCATCGCCGTGTTTAGCCTCTTGGCGGTGCTGCCGATAGCGCGGGCCGAGCCCGAACCTGCCCCCGCAAGCCTCGAGTCACAACTGGCCACGCTTCACGCGGATGCCCGCGAAGCCCGTGAGAAGAGGCAATTCGCCGGCGTCGAGCAGTTGCGGCGCGAACGTCTCGCCCTGCTCGAGATTGCCGCCAGCGGTGACGATAAGGCCGCTGCCACGTCGCCCTGGGTGGCCGGCATGAAGGCGATCACCGAGGCCGACTCGCTCATCAAGGCCATGCAATATGAGCAGGCCTGCAAACTGCTCGAGCAGGCCTGGCAGCCGTTTGCAACGCCATCTCGCGATGAGCCCGTCTTCGGTGATGTGGCCATGAAACTCTTCGAGGCCACGCAGGCAGCGCTCGCCGTCTATCCGGAATTCCCCGCCGTCGATGCCGCCATGCTGAAAAAAGCGGTGCAACTGGCCGCCGATGCGGATCCCTGCGCCATTGAGGCCAAGGCGGCCGATGCCTTCCTCACGTCACCCGATCCCAACGAGGCCTTCGAGCCGGCCGAACTCCGCCCCTCGCTCAAAGCCCGCAACCGCCTGCTCCTCGACATCTCATACGATCAAGAAGCGGATGATTGCTTCCTGCCCTGGCACGCGGCGACCGAATACCTCAAGGCCCAGGGCAGCAGTGTCGTGCTCGGCGACCTGGGCTATGGCGAGCGATTTCTCGGGCCACGCCGGCTGTTGCACGGCCGCGACGGCAACGACGAGCCTTTCACGCTCGTGATGGGCGGATCGCTCCTCATCACCCAGCGCGATGCCGACGGCGTCAAGCGGCCGATCGTCGCCGACTACTCTGCAGAGCAGGGCCGCTGGCTGAGGATGCGGCCACGCATCCTGCGGGTGGAGCCCGATTCCTATACGCCACGGGCCTGGCAGATCGACGAGGCGAAGCTCGGCGCCGACATCCGCGAGGCAGTCGACGATGCCGTCGCTGAACGGCAGCGGGAAATTCGCGAGCGTCTCATCCACTCGGCCGATGGCCTGAAGTCCGCCACCAAGGCCAAGAACCATATCCGCAAGATCCTCGGATGGATGAGCAAGCCGCCGAAGGGACAGAAGCCGCCCACCATCGAAGAGGCGATCCAACTGGTGGCTCAGGGCTACGCGAACTACGCAACCCGCTTTCCAGAGGAGAAAGCCGCCGCCGAGAAGGCGTATCACATGGCTCTCGACACCGGCAAGCAGTGGGTCGAGTTTCGGCAGGCCAGCGAAGCAGTCTCTGCCGCGATAGCAGAGAGGAACAACGGCATGGATGCGTCGGCCGCGGCCACGTCGCTCACAAAGCTGCTCGCTCTTGTCTTCGAGGAAGACGCTGGTGCCAATGGCGAGGCAGAGGCAGACACCTTGCGCCCGGATGCCCGCGAACTTCGCTCCAGGCTCTTGCAGCACAAGGAATGCTACGAAGCGCTCGCGCTTTTCCAGGTGATGAACAGCGTCCACCGGCCGGCACTCGAGGCGACACTCGATCAGGCGCAACCGCGAGACTCGAAGCTCGCGCCGAACGACGACGAGGGCCCGACAGCTCCCGAGCGCCTCCGTGAGGCGTTGGAGCAATACGACGCCGCCATCACGAAAGCCTCGGGCGGCCAGCCGGTGCCCAACGGAGAGAACCAGCCGGCCCGACCACTCGTCATCACGCTTGACACGTTGCGGCAATCCACCGCGGCGGTGGCCGAGATCAGCGCGGCGCTGCAGGAGATGGCCGCCGAGACCGAACGCATTGATTTTTTAGACCGCTTCGCACGCACACTCCACGACGTGGCCCGCACAGTGACCATCGAGGCGGAGATGGTTCGCTTCTGCAGGCCCCGGAACCTCGGCCGCGACTGGACGGTGGGCCGAGCCACGTGGCGGGTCTACGACATCCCCGCCGACATTCCCCAGGACCAGCTCGCCGGCATGATCAACGCGTGCCCTCGGCTGGCATTCAGCGTCGATGACTTCGACCGGCTCGTCAAGGATGCGGGCGACGAGGATCTGCCGCCCGACGCCCGGCTGCCTCTGCTTCCCGGCTGCACGAGCGTGGTTCGCAACCGGCTCGTCGAACATCGCGACAGCCAGACGATGCTGCGGGTACCACGCGGCATCACCGACCCGTGGACGGCGTTGCTGCTCGACGTCGATCCGGAAGCCGGGAAAGACTTCGCTCCGGCGCTCGTGAAGGGCTCCGACGGGGAGTACCTCTGGCTCGACGATCATGGCGACCGCGTGAGGATGTCTTTCGTCACGAAAGCCGGTGCGGAACCCGCCATGGTGGTGCGGTTCGCCGGGGCCGACGGCCAGTCGCGGCTCGGTGCCTCCCCCGATGCCTTGAATGCACGACGAATCCTCAAGGATCGCCGCGGCAACACGATCACGCTCGACACATCGAGCGAATCGTCACCGGCGAAGGCCCACTACTACGCAATCCGCTCTCCTTCGGGCGAAGCGATCACCGACCGCTCCGTGAACTACGTGATCCAGGATTGGCTCGACCTCGACCGCAACATCATCAACTCGTTTCTACCTGACGTCATCCTGATGGCCCCCTCGCTGCCCACCTGGCGACTCTACCGCAACGAATACGCGCGGCCCGCGCCCCGAAACGACTGGAAGTGGACCGTCGCCCGACGCATGTTCTCGCTCGCCGCCGAAACAGCCGCCGATCCAAACGCCCCGACTCCTGAACAGTAGCCCGAAATGACGCCCACCCTGTTTCGACACCACGCGCCCGCCTTCGTCGCGGCATCGCTCTGCACGATCGTGGTCGCAGCGACCCCACTGGCTGTCGGCTGCAAACCGGAGCCAGCACCGTCGCCACCTGCACCCGCGGCTTCCGCCCCGCCAGCGCCGGCGCTGCCGGCGGAGGCGCCGCCGCCACCGCCTTCTTCATTGCCCGAGGCGGAGGTGGCAGCCCGCATGCGGCCGCTGTTTCTGGTGCTCTACGAGCATGGCTTCAATCCCTCCCGGCTCTCGACGCCGAGCCGATGGGCTGCCAGCGCCGTTGCGCAGGGCGGCATGCCCCCCGCCTTGGTCACGGCCGTCGAGGAAGCCGCGGCAAAGACGCCGCCGCTCGCAAAACTCATTCGCAAAGAGTGCGAGCGGGCCGGCATCGACCCGGCCACGGTCGTCACGTGCGCAACGGACCTCGCGCAGAAGCTTCCGGCGCCGCAGGCCCGCGAGATCCTCATGGCGATCTACGTGCTGCAGGCCATCGAGGATGCAGACGGCGGAAACCTTCACCGCGCCCACGTGCTGCTGACGGACGTGCTCATGGAAATGAATGACATGCAGGCGGATGGCATGGCGGCTTCGATTGCCGGACTCCGACGTTTTTTCCTGGAGGTTCCCGACGAAAAACGGCTGCGGAATATCGCGCGGCTGCTCGACCGCTACGTGCAACTGCAGGAGGAAAACATCCTGCTCTCCGGCGAGCACGCCGCCATCCTGCACGCGGGCGGGCTCACAGCGGCGGCCGATTTCACCCGCGAAAAACTGCTCACGCAGTTTGACCTCGTGACGCTGCCGCTCATCGACCTCGCCATCGCCCGCGGCGAGAGCTACGCCTTCCGCCAGCCCGACCAATTGCGGGAAACCCGCCGCCGGCTCGGCGCACATGCCGAAGCGCTACGGGCGACCAGGCCGGCGGAACGAGATGATTCCTACCGCACCAAGGCCGCCTTACAGCCTGTGCCACGCAGCACCAATGAATTGACGAAGGCGATCGGCGCGAATGCAGGACTGCTCGCAGCGGCCTGCCCGGCGTCATACGACCGCGAGAAGAAAGAAATCGTCTTTCCTGAATTACGGACGGTTCTCGGCGATACGCAGCGGCTCGAGGCCGCTGCTGCATGGTGCTCCGGAAAGCCACCGACGCCCGCCATCGCCGATGGCTCCGGGCACCTGCTCCTCGCGGCCCACTGGCTCGAGTCGGAGCGGCCCGAACGTGCCCGCGCCGCCTTCGTGGCCGGCGCCGAAGAACTGCTCAAACGTGCCAAGGCGGTCGACGTCGAATCGATCCGCGGTGAGGAGGATGCCCGCCACGGACAAATCGCCGAGGCGCTTGTCAGCCAACTCAACGCCTACCGCCTGCTGATGGCGGCATCCCTCATCACCGCGAGCCCCCCCGGCGCCCACGTCGATTCGCGCGACTCGTTCCTGCCGCAACTCGAAGTGCTGCTCCTCGCGTGGAAGCAGGCCTGGCTGAAGGGAGGCCTGCCTCAAAAGCCGGCCGACGCTGCCATCGCCCGGCTTGCCCGGAATTCCGAGGCGGAGCGCCGCAGGATGCGCGAACGATCCAACGCCGACCGCATCGCCATCCGCAACGACCGCTACTTCTTCTTCGACTACCGCTTCCGCACCGGTGACGTCCCGGAAGTCGTGGTCGCCAAGGCCTCGGCGGACGAGCTCGTCGAGAACTCCCGGCTCGGTGAGCTCGCCGACTCGGAGCGGTTTCTTGAATTCGTAAAGGCATTCCAGAAGCCACGCCAGTTCAGCGCGGGCTTCACCGCCCGCTGGCGGTAGGACAGGCCTCCGTGCCTGTCTCGTCCATATCTCCCCAACCCATGCCAGCCCGCGTCCTCAAAGGTCGCTACCGAATCATCTCTCACCTTGCCAAGGGTGGCATGGGCGTGACCTACCGCGCCTGGGACAAGCTCATGGGCGTGCCCGTGGTCGTGAAGATGCCGATGCGGCAATACTTCAATGCTCCCGGCTTCCTCGACCGCTTTGACCGCGAGATTCGCACATCGGCCGCACTGGTGCATCCCCACGTGGTGCCTCTCGTGGACTATGGCACCGACAAGGGTGAGCCCTTTCTCGTCATGCGATTCCTGCCTGGAGGATCACTCTCCAAGCGGATTCCGAAGGGGGAGAACGGCGAGAGTATCCCTGTGGCACCGGCATTGTTGCGGTGTTTCCTACCTGGCATCGCCGCGGCACTCGACTATTCCCACTCGCGCGGGATCGTTCATCGCGACGTGAAGCCCGGCAACATCTTCTTCGACGCCCGCAGCCTCGCCTACCTCGGCGACTTCGGCCTCGTGAAGATTCTCGAGGAATCGGTGTTTGATGGCGACGATGCCACGCTTGCCAGCGCTGGCACGGCCGTCGGGACGAAGGCGTACATGGCCCCCGAGCGCTGCGCGATCGGCGGCCGCTTCGACGGCCGGTCAGACCAGTATTCGCTCGCCGTCACTGCCTACGAATTGCTCGCCGGCCGCAAACCCTTTCTCGGCACGACGGCGCCGATCCTCAAGGAACACACGCACGCCCCCGTGCCGCCACTGATCGCCATGCGGCCGGAACTGCCGGCAAGCCTCTGCGACGCGGTTGCCCGCGGGCTTTCCAAGCGGCCCGCCGATCGCTTTCCCACCTGCGCCGACTTCGCCCGCGCCGCGCTCCAGGAAGTGCCGGCCCTCGACGGTGATCCCGGCTACGTGCGATTCCTCTGCCCGAAATGCTCACGGCTCCTGCGGCTCCCCGAATCGGCCGCTGGCGAACGCGGTCGCTGCCCCAACTGCCGCGCCCCGATGACGATCGCAAAAGACCTGGCCGCCCTCTGGCTCGACGTGGAGAAAGAGCCCCAGTTCGACGAAACGCCGGACTATTTCCCCACGTTTCCTCCCGTTGCGCCCGCCCCCAAAGCCGAAAGCCTGCCAATGACCGTCCTCTCCGCCGCGATCGCGGCGGCCGTCGTCCTCGGCAGCCTGCTGGCCCTCTCAATCCTGAGCCGACTCTTCCGCCCGTAGTAGTCCGCTTGCTCCGCCAGCGGCTCTGAATCCGCTTGCGGAGCAAGC
>CAZDTC010000143.1:0-5957 GCA_964508125.1 uncultured Candidatus Kuenenia sp. | reverse complement strand
AGGGCCTCACCAAGCCGCTCGGCGACCGCGGCGGCGAAATGGTGGCCCAGATCGACCGCACGATCGGACGCCTCGACGAGACGCTCCGGCAGGCGTCGCTGTTCACGAAGGCGCTCAACGAGTCGCAGGGCACGCTCGGCAAGCTCGTCCGCGATCCGCAGGTCTACAACGACCTCGCCCAGGCCGCCCAGAACGTGAGCAAACTCACGAAAGACCTCCGTCCGATCGTGGACGACGTGCGTGTGTTCACTGACAAGATCGCCCGCCACCCCGAGCAGCTCGGCGTCCGCGGCGCCCTCGACCGCCGTCCCGGCCTCAAGTGACCCGTGGGGCAAGCGTTTCGCTTGCCTGCGTCAACGCGCTGGCGCCGGCTTCGGGCTTCCCGTAACCCCGAGCCGGCGCCAACGAGTTCGCAGTAGACTGCGCCCCTACTCCGCCCGCTCGAAGAAGCGGCGGCTGCGGCCGTCGAGTTGGGCGATGCCGGGGATCGTGTAGCGCAGGCCGACGGTGTCGGTGATCACGGCGCCGCCGTCGGGGAGGCGGAGGATGTCGTCGGCGTGGCCCACGGTGAAGCGGTGCGGGCCGCGGTCGGTGACCACGCTCCATTCGGCAGGCTCACCGTCCGACACCGTGAGAATCCGCTCGATCGTCGGAAGAAACTCCCGCTTGGCGAGCTCCTCCTCGAGCAGCCGGCGGAGGGTCGGCTCGACCGCGGCGAGCGACTCGATCCAGGCGAGCTCCGCGTCGTTGTCGCCGACGATCGCTACCGGGCCCGCCGGGTCGGACACGGGAAAGGCCCTGAGGACGTCGACGTCGGTGTGGATGTGGCCCTCGACGTCGATGAAGTCGAGCCGATCGTGCGGGCGGCGCTCGAGCCTCCAGGCGGGATGGATCGAATCAGCGGCAGGAAGGGAGTTGGGCATGGTTTTTTCGACGGCTCTCAGAGGCATGCGGCGGCAGCCTCGGCGGCTTTCATCTGGGCGTGGTAGAGGCGGGCATAGGCGCCGTCGGCCGCGAGGAGGTCGTCGTGCGTGCCGATCTCGACGATCCGGCCTGCATCGAGCACCACGAGCCGGTTTGCGCGCCGGAGCGTCGACAGCCGGTGGGCGATCGCGATCGTCGTGCGGCCGGCGACGAGCCGGTCGATGGCCGATTGGATCAGCACCTCCGTCTCCGGGTCGACGCTCGACGTGGCCTCGTCGAGCACGAGGATCCGCGGGTCGACGAGCAGCGCCCGGGCGATCGAGAGCCGCTGCCGCTCGCCGCCGGAGAGCGAACCCCCGCGCTCTCCCACGCGCGAGTCGTAGGCGGCAGGCAGCCGAAGGATGAATTCGTGCGCCCCCGCCGCTCTGGCCGCGGCCACGATCCGCTCGCGCGAGGCGTCGGGCCGACCATAGGCGATGTTCTCGGCGACGGTGCCAAAGAACAGAAACGGCTCCTGGAGCACGCAGCCGAGGTTGCGGCGATAGTCGCGGATCGAGAGCTGCCGAAGATCGACGCCATCGACCAAGATCGAGCCGCTCGAAGGATCGTAGAACCGGCAGACGAGGTTCGCGAGCGTCGATTTTCCGGAACCGCTCGCCCCCACGAGGCCGATCATCTCCCCCGGCTCGATCACGAGATCGATGCCGTGCAGGATCTCGCGTGAGCCATAGCGGAAATGCACCCCCGAAATCACGATCCGGCCCCGGACGCGGCCCGGGTCGATCGGGTGCGCCGCCTCGGCGACCGTCGGCGTGCAGTCGAGGATCTCGAAAATGCGCTGCGCGCTTGCCGCCGCCCGCTGCGTCGCCGGCACCATGTGGATCATCGACTCGACGCGACCGTAGAACCGCGCGATGTAGGTGAGGAACGCCGTCAGCGTACCGACGGTGACCGCGCCGCCGAACACGAGCCAGGCTCCGGCCGCCCACACCACGAGGATGCCGGCCTCGGAGCAGAGGCTCACCAGCGGCCCGAAAAATGACCACACCACGTTGACGCGGTCATTGGCATCGAGCACGCGGTCGTTGGCGGCACGAAACCGGGCGGTCTCGCGGTCTTCCTGGGCAAACGCCTTCACCACGCGCGTGCCGGGGATCGTGTCGGCGAGCACGCTCGTCATGTCGGCCCAGGCGACGCTCGCCCGGGCGAAGCCGCGCCGCAGCCGGAAGCGCACCGCGTAGGCGAGCCATACGACGAACGGGAAAGGGATGAGGGTGATCAGCGCGAGCGTCGGATTGATCCACACGAGCACGGCGGCGGTGAGGAGCACGAGCATCACGTTGGAGGTGAACTCGATCAGGTTCACCGAGAGGAAGAGGTTGAGCCGGTCGGTGTCGCTGCCCACCCGGGTGATCAGGTCGCCCGTGCGCTTGCCGGAGAAGAAGTCGAGCGAGAGGCTCTGCATGTGGGCGTAGGTTCGCACCCGGAGGTCGGCGGCGATCCGCTCGCTCACCCAGGCGAGCACCCACGACCGCGCCCAGGACAGCAGCCAGGCCGCCACCGCGGCGAGCCCCAAGCCGCCCAGATACCACCACACGAGCGAGAATGGAACGGCCACGCCCGACTGGCGCGGGATCAAAACCTGATCGACGAGCGGCATCGTGAGGTACGGCGGCACGAGCGCCGCGGCCGTGCCGGCGAGCGACAGCAACGCCCCGAGCACGGCCATCCCCGCATGCGGCTTCGCAAAAAGCACGAGCCGAAGCAGCGCACGCCACGATTGCGCGCCACCCTGAGGCAGAGCCTCGTCGTCGGCGGCACGTGCCGGCGTTGCAGACAGCTGCTCTCCAGTGGCCGGCATCTCGGCCCCGCCAGGGCGCTGCGTTGCTGGCGCCTCCCGTGGTTCGGCCGTGGCCCGCCCCCGCTCGTCGAAGGCATCTTCAAGGGCGTGCACGCCCTTCGCGCGGGCGGGCGTGAACAGCCAGCGTGCGACCACGGCCCCGTGGTGAGAGAGTTCGATCCGGCCGACCGCGTTGCGCATGCGCACGTCAAATCGCGTCGCTGCATCGATGGGCCAGGCCCACACACCATCACCGCTGGGAGGCGCACCGGATGGATCGGCCGAGGTCGGCGCGTCGGCAAGCAGCCGCTGGTCGGTGAGCACGATCCAGCCGTCGGTGAAGTGCAGCGCCGCGTCGAGGTCGAATCGGCAACTCGCCACCACCCGCTCTGCGGCAGTCAGCCGAAAACGCTCGGGTGGAGCGCCTGTGCCGGCAGACGGAGGGCGTTCCGGATGTGACGTCGAGGTGGCGGTCATGCTCATGGGGAGGGGTGGCGGAGTCGTCGGGGCCAAGGGCTGCCAAGACTGGGATCTTCGGAAACGGGCCAAACCGTGGCTTCGAACGGGATTTTTTTCACTTTTCCCGGAATTTATGCAGGTTGGGAGGCCGCTCAGGGAACCGGAAACAGAAAATGAAGCGTCTTTCCGAAGACCCCTAGATTACCGCTTTTCGTCTGGCAAAATTTACCGACCGCTCGAGCGATCCCTCGCGAAATTGCACACCGGATTGTCATCCCTTCCATGAACCCGTCCCGAGGCCCGCGATCGCCGGCCTGTGTTGCGGCGGCGGCGGCGGTGCCTGCTGTTTTTGTCCGCTCTCGGCACGGCACGTGCTTGGCTTTGAGTCGGGTGAAAAATAATTCGCTCCCGGCGCACGGAAGCGTAAACTTTTCTCCAAGTGCTGCGAAGTCGGACGCGTGGCGACACGGCCGGCCAACGGGCATGAACGATTCGCTCGGTTTGCTCCCCCAGGAAACCAATTCGACCCATGGCCACTCTGGCCGGTTCGTTGTCCCTGCGGCACACCCTTGGTGGTGTGCCTCTCCCCCCGTCGTCTTCAGGCCCGTCTGCGAAGCCGTGCTTCAACAGAGGCCTCTCTCCCTCGGCCCCGGATTGCTGGCCGCCCTGACGCCGCGATCCCCCGCCGCCGAACGGATTTCTGCACATGCAAACAGGACCTCGCGGGCGACGCGCCTGCCTGGCCCGACGATGACACGTGCAGCCTCCTTCCCATACGTGCCAGTCGGATTGTCCGACAGCCGGGAGAGGCGCACACCACCCCCGCCCACGCGCGCGTCCGCGACCGGGCACGAGAGCACATAACCCTTCCATGGAGATCACTTCGCTCAAGGTTCTGCGTGGTCCGAACCAATGGGCTTCCTTCCCCGTCCTCGAAGCCTGGGTCGATCTCGGCCCACTCGAGGACTACCCGTCGAACACGCTGCCCGGCTTCAACGATCGGCTGATGCGCTGGCTGCCCTCGATGGTCGAGCATCGCTGCACGATCGGCGAGCGCGGCGGCTTCTTCGAGCGGCTCCGCACCGGCACCTGGCTTGGCCACGTGCTCGAACACGTGACCTTGGAATTGCAGTCGCTCGCCGGCACCGTCGTGGGGTTTGGCAGGGCGCGCGAGACGAAGACCCGTGGCGTCTACAAGGTCGCGATCGAGTACAAGGAGGAGACATTCGCGATCGAGTGTCTCCACACCGCCCACAGGATGATCAAGGCAGCGATCGCCGGCGAAGCGTTCGAGGTGGCCTGCGAGATCAAGCGTCTCAGAAAAGTGCTCCTTGAATCCCAACTCGGCCCCAGCACCCGGTCGATCGTCGAGGCGGCCGCCGCCCGCGGCATCCCGTCGCGCCGGCTCAACGACGGCTCGCTCGTGCGGCTCGGCCAGGGCGCGAAACAGCGGCGCATCGTGGCCGCGGAGACCGATCGCACCGGCGCGGTCGCCGAGTCGATCGCGCAGGACAAGGAGCTCACCCGCACGCTGCTCGCCGAGGCGGGCATTCCCGTGCCGGAAGGTCGGCCCGTGAACGATCCCGCCGACGCCTGGACCGTGGCGGAGGAGATCGGCGCGCCAGTGGTCGTGAAGCCTCGATTCGGCAATCAGGGCCGCGGTGTGTCGGTGAACCTGTCGACGCGGATCGAGGTGGAGAAGGCCTGGCACGTCGCCCGCGAGCAGGACACGTCGGTCGTCGTCGAGCGATTCGTCACCGGCGGCGACTTCCGGCTGCTTGTCATCGGCGGGAAGGTGGTGGCCGCCGCTCGCCGTCGTCCGCCCACCGTGACGGGTGACGGCAGCTCCACGATCGGCCTGCTCGTGGATCGGATCAATGAGGATCCGCGCCGCACCGGCGACCATGCGACTTCACTCAGCCCACTGTTGATCGACGAGGTGGCCTTGGCAGTCCTCGCCGATCAGGGCCTCACGGCGACGAGCGTGCCGGAGGCGGGCCGCATCGTGCTCCTCCGGAAAAGCGCCAACCTCAGCACGGGCGGCACCTCGGAGGACGTGACCGACCTCGTCCATCCGGAAGTGGCGGCCCGCGCGATCGAGGCGGCTCGGATCGTCGGGCTCGACGTGGCGGGTATCGACCTCGTCGCCGCCGACATCACCCAACCGCTCGAATCACAGGGTGGCGTCGTGATCGAGGTCAACGCCGGCCCCGGCCTGCGCATGCACCTTGAGCCGACGGTCGGCACGCCGCGCGACGTCGGCGCCGCGATCGTCGACACGCTCTTCGCACCGGAAGACGACGGCCGGATCCCGGTGGCGGCCGTCACGGGCACCAACGGCAAGACGACCGTGGTTCGCCTGATCGCGCATCTTGCCACGGCGGGCGGTGCGACGGTGGGCATGACATGCACCGAAGGCGTGTGGATCGGCAATCGCGAAATCGACGCCGGCGATTGCAGCGGCCCGGCGAGTGCCCGGCGAGTGCTGGCCAATCCCTCCGTGACGACTGCCGTGCTGGAGACAGCCCGCGGCGGTATCCTCCGTGAGGGCTGCGGCTTTGACCAGTGCGATGTGGCCGTGGTCACGAACATCGCCTCGGGCGACCACCTCGGCGTCGCTGGCAAACGCCCGCTCGCTGCCACGCGCGGCCTCCACCGTGCGCTCCAGCCGGGTTCCATCGACGAGTTCCAGTTCCCCGCGCACCATGTGTCGGAACGTCGCGCCGCGCGCCGT
>CAZDTC010000142.1:0-6020 GCA_964508125.1 uncultured Candidatus Kuenenia sp. | reverse complement strand
ACGATCGCGTGCCGGCCGAAACCGAAAGAGATCAACTGCCGAATTGTCAAAGAACTTCCCTCGGTGGCCGCACGAGGCAACCACCGGCGAGACTTCGAAATCTAGCAGGCCTTTCGGGCAAGTCAACGCCCCCCGAAGGCCGGGCTTGGAGAAATCGGTCCCGCGGGCCGGCGGATGCCAGCCACAGGGCATCCGTTCCATACGGATCGCCTGACCGGAAGGTTCGGAGCGGTCCTCAAGGCCTCCGTCGGCGCCACCACCGAACCCTCGACCGGCAGCTTCGCGGCTAGCGCTCGGCGTCGAGAACCACCGGCACTTCGAGCCGATGCCCCTCGCGCTCGACGGTGATCAGCACCTGATCGCCTGGATTTTTCGCGTCGATCGCCGAGAGGAAATCATCGGCCGTCTTCACCGGCTGCCCGGCCACGGCGACGATCAGGTCGGCCCCGGTGCGATCCACCCGCTCGAACTCCGCGATGAACGGCCCCTGCCGGCGCCGCTCGCGGATCACGCGAAAGCCCCGCACGCCCGCCCGTTCGGCCGGCCCCTCGGGGGCCAGGGTCGCCACCAGCAGGCCGCGGTCGGTCTGATAGACGCGGGCGATGCCGGCGTCGGGCCGCACCACTTTCCCCTTCTGGATCAATTGCGGCACGATCCGCGCGAGGGTGCCGACGGGAATCGCGAAGCCCACGCCCGCGCTCTGGCCCGTGCGGCTGGCGATCGCCGTGTTCATCCCGATCAGGCGGCTCGAGCTGTCGAGCAGCGGGCCGCCCGAGTTGCCCGGATTGATCGCGGCGTCGGTCTGGATGATCGACTTGATCGTGCGGCCCGTCCGCGTCGGCAGAGAGCGATTGAGGCTCGAGATGATCCCCGTGGTGAGCGTGCGCTCGAGGCCGAATGGATTTCCGATCGCAAACACCCGCTGCCCGACTCGCAGGTCGCTCGACGAGCCGAACGTCACCGGCACCAGCACCTCGGGCGGCGCCGCCACCTTGATCACCGCCACGTCGGTCGCCGGGTCGGCCCCCACCAGCACGGCCTGATACGACGAGCCATCGTAGAACAACACTTGGATTTCCTTCGCCCCGTCGATCACGTGGAAGTTCGTCAGCACGTGCCCGACCGTGTCGAGCACGATGCCTGATCCGGCACCCTCGGAAGGCACTTCGAGAAGGAACAGCCCCGTGGGCACGGTGGCCTTGGTGTTGATGTTGGCGACGCTGCGATTGACGGCGTCGTAGACGGCGATGTTCGTCCGCTCGTCGGGGGTGAAGCGTTCCCCGTCGCGGGCTTCAGCGGGCGTCGGCGCCTGGGCGCCGGCAGGCTCGAACGCCAAGGCGACGGCCAGAAGCGTCGCACACCGCAAAATCCTGCGAAAACGATGAGGCATCGGCGAAAACGAGAAGCTGCAGGCAGATTCGGGACTTCGACGGTGGCGATGGCCAGCGTGACGCGAGCCCGCAGTATCGCGGCTGACGCGTCCACGTCCAATGCCCGATCCCGGCACCAAAGCACCGCGGTCCGCCGGCAGGCTGGGTACACTGCGCAAAGGCAGTATCGTTGGCAACTTTTCGAATTCCGGCGGTTTGGCCGCAGAACGACGTTGGCCTCGTTCGCCCCACGAAATATGCTCTCGCCCGACCGCCGTCTGCAGCCACTGCATTGAGCCTGTCTGGAGGGACCATGTCGATCCGCACACTGATCCTGCTCGCGACGCTTTCCGCACTGGCGAGCGCGCCGGCAGGGGCGCATGCCTTTGACCCGGCCACGATCTCGTTCACCGAGAGCTTCGGGGGGAGCGACTTCGCCCCGCCCGTCATGGCCGTCGGCCTCCGGGCGGCGACGGCGCGAGAGCCAGCCGGATCGATCGACATCGTGCTGCTCGTCGACACCTCGGCAAGCCAGGTGGGCGAGCACCGTGCACGATCTGCGGAAGCCATCCAAGGCCTTTTCGAGAAGGCCCGGGCCAGCGATCGCTTCCGGATCGCCGCCGTCGACGTGGGATGCACGCCGCTCGACTCGGGCTTCGGACCTGCGAACGGCGCGGAAACCCGCTCTGCTCTGCAAAAACTCGCCGACCGCACACCCCTTGGATCGACCGACATCATCGCGGTTCTCGACGCCGCCGCCGATCTTTTCGACGCCCCGGCCGCCGGTCGCGCGATCGTTTATGTGGGCGACGGCCCCGGCCTCAACGGGATCGACGTGGAAGACTTCCTCGCGGTGCAGGAGAAGTTGCGAACAAAGCGGATCGCGGTGTCGAGCATCGGGATCGGCGATCAGGTGAACTGGCCCTGCCTCGCCGCCGTCGCCAATGCCACGGGCGGCATGCTGCTCGTGCCGGCCGACGGCGTGTCGTCCCGCGATGCCGGGGCCCGGATGGGGAGCTTCGCGGTCGGTCCGGTGCTGTGGCCCGAGGACGTGGTGCTGTCGGCCAAAACCCCGGCGGCGAACTACCGCGGCCTGCCCGGCCGCCTGCCGCCGCTTCGCGCCGACCGAGACTCGATCCTTCTCGTCGGCGGCCAACTCGAGGACGGCCGGCTCGACCTGACCCTCGAGAGCCCTGCCGAAGGGCATTCGAAGCGGACGGCCTCGGTGGTGATTCCTGAGTCCACGCCACGCCAGGAAAACGCCTACCTGGCGGAACTGTACCGCAACGCTTTTCCGAACAACGGTGCATTCCTGCCGCTTCTCGGACGCGAAGGACTCGATCTCGCCCGCACCACGCTCCACGGCGAGGCGGCGACGCTGGCCGGCCTCGCCCGGCAGGCGGAGGCAGCCGGCGCGCACGATTCAGCACTTCGGCTGGCGGTGGCCGCCTTGCGGCGCGACCCCGACAACGTCGAGGCGGGGCTCGTGCATGCCGTGGCCAGCAAAGGACTTGCTCAGGCCGAAAAGCCCGTCGCCCTCAACCGCCAGCCTGGCGATGGCGAGGCTCCGCTCGCAGAGGATCCCGCCGACGCCGCTGCCCCGGGAGACGACCGCGAGCCACTGCCCCCGCCGGCCGTGGCAGCCGACCCGCAGCCCGTTCCTCCCGCCCGCGACATCACCCACGACCCGGAGGAGCTGGCCGAATTCAACCGCCTCCGGAAGGTGCGGGCCCAGCAACTCGAGCAGGAAACGGCCGTGGGGCTGCGCCACGCCCGCCAGCGGATGGCGGTCGATCCCGACCGCGCTCGCGCCGACCTCAAGGAATTGCTCCGTGTCGTGCAGGCGTCGGAGGATCTCGACGCGGGCATCCGCGCCCGTCTCGCCCGGCAGATCGAGATCAGCGTCCGCGAGTCGATCGTGCGGTCGCGCGAGAAAGCCGAGTGTGATCTCGCCGCTGAACGCAACCGGGCGATCGGCCGCGAACGGATGCGGCTCGACGAGGAGCTCCGCCGCCGCGAGGCCCGGATCAAGCAGCTCACCGAGCGCTACAACGCTCTCGTCGAGGAGGGCATCCGCATCGGCTACGACCGGGCCGAGCGGTATCCGGCCGTGCTCGGCGACAACACCCGCGTGTTTTACGACACGATCACCCGCAACGAGCCGCCGACCACGAAGTTCACCGAGGCGGAGCGGCTCCCGGGCGAGGAGTTGATGGAGGAGGCCCCGGATCTGTTCGCGAACCATCCGGTGCCGATGACGGCCCGTGTGCTCGCCCGCAAGGCGTTCGTCGAGGCCCGGATCCGCGACTACGACGCCGAGAACGTGCGCACGAAGCGCGACATGGAGCGTGGCTTCATGGACTGCCTCCATCAGGTCGACGTCGCGGCCATTCCGATGCCCGACGAACCGCCGATCATGTATCCCAATGCGGCCCGCTGGCGTGAGATCACGAAAAAGCGGGATAAATACAGGTCGGTCGATCTCGCCAACCCGGGCAGCAACGAGCAGAAGATCTACGAGGCGCTCCAGAAGCCGGTCCAAAACTTCGACTTCACCGAGACGCCGCTGCGCGACGTGATCGCCCAGATCCAAGACTCCCAGGGAATCCCCGTACAGATCGACACGAAAGCCTTCGAAGACGCCGGGCTCGATCTCGAGACGCCCGTCACGAAGAGCGTCTCGGGCATCTCGTTGCGATCCGCCCTGCGACTGCTCCTCGGCGACCTCGACCTCACATATCTCGTCAAGGACGAGGTCCTCATGATCACGACGAAAGACAAGGCGGCCGAGACGATGGTCGTGAAGGTCTATCCCGTGGCCGACCTCGTGATTCCGGTCAATCCACAGGCGGGCGTGAATCCGTTTCAGACCGGTGGCGGCCTGGGTGGCGCCGGCGGCATCAACAGCGGACAGGGCGGGGGCCTCGGCGGCGGTGGCGGCATGATGGGCGGCGGCATCGGCGGTGGCGGCGGGATGTTCCAGGTGTCCGACGCCCGAGCGCGAATCGAAAAGTCTGCGAAGCCCGGCAAGCCGCCGGCCGACCGCACCGCGGCCAAGCCGGAGCCGATCGCCGATCCGATCGCCCCGGCCACCGAAGAGACGGGCGACGTGACGCTACCGACGGACGTGATCGAGGCGACGAATCTGCGTGGAGCCATCTCCCGCTATCTCGCACCTCGCCCTGGCCGGGCCAAGCCAGTCGACGCCGAAACCGACTCCCCAGCGCCCGCGCAGCGTGACCCACGGGACCTCGCCCTGCGTCTCGCCCGCGTGCGTGCGACCGCCGCAAACCTGGGCAAGGAAGGGCGTTATGACCGTGCCGCGGAACTCATCTCCGCCACGATCGCCGCGGGGTATGCGGAGCCGTGGATGTACGAGGCGCTGGCCGTGGCCCTCGAGGCCGCCGGTCAGCCCAAGTCGGAGGTGGAGCGGGCTCTTCTGTCGGCGGCCGATTTCGCCGCGAGCCCCACGGAGTTGCTCGCGCTCGCCAGCTATCTGGCCCGATTCGGCTCGGTGGGGCAGGCGATCAAGATCTGCCGGCAGGTCACGCGGCTCGACCCTGCCAACCGCGAGGCCTTCGCCATCGGCATGACCCTCGCCGCCCGCACCGACGATATCGCGGCGCTCCGCTGGGCGTGCGCAGGTGTCTTGTCGCACGAATGGCCGGCCGACCAGCAGGATGTGGCGGATCGCGCGGCACGGCTTGCGAAGGCCACGATCGAGAAGCTCCGCAGCGCGGGCAAGGCCGAGGAAGCGGCTGCGTTCCAGGCCGCGATCGACGAGGCGCTCGTGCGCGACCTCGAGGTGGAGGTGTCGTGGAACGGCGATGCCGACGTCGACATCGTGGTCGAGGAGCCACCGGGAACGGTCTGTTCGCTTGGCTCTCCGCGCTCGACGTCGGGAGGCACCCTCCTCGGCGACACCGACACCGCGACCGATCCGGCGAATGCGACCCAACGCGAGCGTTACGTCGCCGCGCAGGCCTTTCCCGGCCACTACCGGATCCTCGTCCGACGGGCCGTGGGGAAGGTCGCAGCCGACACGATCACGGCCGAGATGACGCTCCACAAGGGGACCGACCGTGAGCAGAAACTGAAGCGGCAAGTCCCCCTCGGGGCCGACGACGTGCTCCTGACGGTCGATCTTCCGCTCGGCAGGCGGCGCGAGCCGCTGCTCGACGCGCAGGTGGCCCAGGACGTGGCCGTCCAGCAGAACGTGGGCCGGGCGATCCTCGCCCAGCAGTTGGCCGGCATCGACGACCCCGCAGCCGCCGCGTCGCTCTCGCAGAGCCGGAGCGGCGGCGGAGCCCAGATCGCTCCGGGTTTGCCATTCGGCCGCGGCGGTGCGACGGGCTATCAGCCGGTGATCTCGACGCTCCCTGAGGGCACGAACATGTCGGCCTTGGCGGTCGTGTCGGCCGACCGGCGCTACGTGCGGGCCACGGTCACACCGCTCTTTTCGGGCGTCGGACAGGTGACGCAGTTCAACTTCTCCGGCGGCGCCGCCCGCGGCATGGGCGGCGGCGGTGGCATGGGTGGCGGTGGCATGGGTGGCGGCGGCATGGGTGGTGGTGGCATGGGCGGCGGCGGCATGGGCGGCATGGGCGGTGGCGGCATGGGTGGTGGTGGCATGGGCGGCGGCGGAATGGG
>CAZDTC010000141.1:0-6044 GCA_964508125.1 uncultured Candidatus Kuenenia sp. | reverse complement strand
CGGGCAACTCGCCGACCGCGTCGAGCAGGAGGAGTTCGCCGAGGCAGTGGGGCTCGCGGGTGGCGCAGACCACGATCGGCCGCCGCTCCACCCGCGTCACCCGCACGCGCGCAGCCGCCGGCAGCACGGCCGCCAGGCCACGCTCGAGGTCCGCCGCCGCCACCGCGCCGTCAGCCGGCACCACCTCCGCCCGAAAGAAAAAATGCCCGGCGTTCGTATCGACAAACTCGTGGTTGGCCTCGATGTTGAGCCGCCGCACCTGGAGCACGCCCGTGATCCGGTGGATCAGGCCCACCTCGTCGGGGCAGTCGACGAGCACGATCGATCGGGCGGCCTGCCCAGCACTGTTGGCGGCTGGGCTCACGTCGGTAGCTGGGTTCATGTCGGAATCCAGGCCAGCACGACGTCGTCGACGGAGATGTCGGTCTTCTTGGCGGGAATCTCGATCGGTTCGAGTTTGATCCGGCTCGGGTCGGCATCGACCCGGATCCGCTCGAGCTCGGCATCGACCTCCTCCTCGAGCGCCTGCCGCCGCTCCTCGAGCGTGGTCAGGCTCTCCTCGGCGTGGGCCACATCGGCCTGCTGCCTGGCCGCCCGGCTCGCCGACCGCATGCTCGTGGCCGCCTTGCCGATGGTGGTGGAACTCGCCATCTTGCGGCCGAGGAGCGCCCCGAGCACAGCCGATCCGATCGACACGTAGGTCTGCATCGACTGGTTCTTGGCCTCCGCCTTCTCGCGCTCCACCTTTTGCCGGGCCCGGTCGACCTTGTCGACGAGCGCGGCGATCTTTTGGGCGTAGCGGCTGCGCACCTCGTCGATCTGGGCGTCGCGCCATTCCTTCGCCCGCTGGGTGATCCGCACGCGGAAGTCGGCCTCGCTCTCGCCCGGCCGCGACACGGCGTCGAGATCGGGCGCCACGTAGACGACGAGCTTCGCCGTGCGGGCGAGGTGCCCCTTGAGCGCCGTACCGAGCGCGGCATATCCCTTCGGGCCGGAGAGCGCCGACGGCAGGCTCGCGAACGAGCCGGTGCGCGGGGCGGGCTCCACCTCCGGCGGCTCGGAGAGCACGTCAGCCGCTTCCCAGGCCGACTCGCCCACGGAATCTCCCGCCGGCGCGAGGCAGATCACCTCACGATCGACGTCGACCCGCGCCGCGGCCTTCGCATAGCGGACGCGGGCCCGGCCGAGAATCGCCGGCTCATACACGAGCGTGGCATCGGGGCCGACCGGTCGAGTGGGCGCGAGAAACACTTCGCGCACGCCCGGCGGCAGGATCGGCCTCGGGCTGCCCGCCTGGCCGGCGCCGCCCGCCAGGCCGGCATCGGGCCGCTCGAGGATCACCTCAGGCTGTGTGGCGGCCGTGCCGGGCGCCGCGCGCTCGGCCGTGAGCCGCTTGATCTCCTCGCGAAGGAGCGGCCCGCGCAGGTAGGCGAGCGTCCAGCGCGTCTGAAACACCGTCTCCTCGTCGTCGTGCACGCTGTGGAGGAGAAACATCCGCTGCTCGAGGCCCGAGAGCAGTTTGTCGAGCCGATTGCGGTCAAACGACCGGCCCGCCGAGGACGCGGCCCCCTCGAGGCCGTCGAGCACGCGGGCCTTGTCGCGGGCCGTCTGCAGCCGGCCGAGGAACCAGATGCCTGCGTTCGAGAGCCCCTTGTAGTCGAGATCGACGGGATTCTGCGTGGCGAGCACGACGCCCAGGCCGAACGCCCGCGCCTGCTTCAGGAGCGTGAGGATCGGGCCCTTGCTCGGCGGATTGGCCGTCGGCGGCACGTAGCCAAACCCCTCGTCCATGAGGAACAGCGCCTTGAGCGACGACGTGCCTCCCTGCGACCGCATCCAGGCCACGGTCTGCCCTGCCAGGAGCGTGACGAACGCCATCCGCTGGGCGTCGTTCAAGTGTGCGATCGAGACCACGCTCACCCGCGGCTTGCCCTCCGCCGTCCACAGGAGCCGCCCCACGTCGAGCGGCTCGCCGGCGAGCCAGGCTTCGAAGCCGGGCGCCGCGGCCACGGTGTTGAGCCGGCTCGCGAGTTGAAAGCGGTCGCCCGCGGGGTAGAAGTTTTCCAGATCGAGGAAGCCGATCCGCTCCACCGGCGGCGCGGGAATCGCCCGCACCAGCGTGCCGAAATCGATCTTCTGCCCGCTCTTCCACAGGGCGTCGACGATCGAGGAGACGAGCACGTGCTCCCGGCTGCGGCCCGGCTCGGCGTCGATGCCGGCGAGGGCCAGGATCCCCGACACGAGCGACTCGATCCGCTCGCGCCGCGCCTCCGGGTCGTCGAGCACGTCGGCGGCGGGAGCCTCGAGGCTCTCGAGCATCGCCAGCGGCCGCCCCGCGCGGCTGCCCGGCGTGTACACGGCCATGTCGACGGCCGCCTTGAACCGCGCGATCCGCTCGGGCGACTGGCCGCTCGCGGCGAGGCCGTCCTTCCATTTCTTGGCCGTGCGCTCCGCGAGCGCCTCGAGCGTGAGCCCATCGCGCTTGGCGGCGTCGGCCTCCACCCAGGGCAGGAAGTCGGCCGGTGCGAGATCGGGAAACGCGAGCAGGACGTTGGCGAGGTCGCCCTTGGGATCGATCACGAGCGTAGGGACGCCGTCGATCGCGGCCTCCTCGACGAGATCGATCAAGAGGCCGGTCTTGCCGCTGCCAGTCATGCCCACGCACACGGCATGCGTGGTGAACCGCCGCGCGTCGACGAGCAGCGGCTCGGAGCCCCCCTTGCCCGTCTTGGGATCGCACTTGCGGCCGAGGTAGAAGACGCCGAGGCCCTCGATGTCGACGGTGTCGGCCTTGCCGCGCGTGGTGCGTTTTGCGGTTGTCATGGTGGGCCGATTGTAACCTCGGCCCCTGGGGTGGGGAGCGATTCGCCGTCGGCGGTGACGCCGAGCAATTGCTCCGCGGCCCGCTCGAGCGTGGCCACCAGCGGGCCCGGCCAGAGGCCGAAGGCGAACAGCGGCACGAGCAGCGCCGTGAGGGCGAACCGCTCCCGCAGGAGGATCGTGTGCCGCGGGCCGTCGACCGCCGTCGGTCCTCCGAAGATGAAAAACCAGCCCCGCATCACGGCGATCCCGGAGAGCACCGTCGACGCGATCACGAGCAGGCCCGCGTGGAGCTGCTCGTCGAGGCTGCCCGACACGATCAGGTCGTCGGCCACAAACGACAGCGTGCCCGGCAAGCCGATCGCGGCCAGCCCGAAGATGAGAAATAACGCGGCGAGCGCGGGCGCGTCGTAAAACCGGCCCTGTGGCGTGGCGAGCGAGAGCGGCCCGGCCCGGCTCTCGAGCGCCCAGGCCACGAGGCCGATGCCCGTGAGCGCGAGGCCGCTCGAGATCCACACGCAGAGCGCGCCGTTGAGCTCCATCGGCAGCTTTCCCGCGAGGCCGGCGAGCACGAGGGCCGACTGGCTCATGGCGAGCGTGCCGATCAGGCCGCGCAGATCGCGCTGCACGAGCGCGAGGGCCGCGCCGTAGGCCGCGGTCACAAGCGCGAGCTGCGAGAGCACGAAGAGTTCCGCCCCCACGCCGGCGCCGTGGTCGGCATGCCCCATCAAGAGCCGCACCGCCGTGTAGGCGGCCACCTGCGGCATGGTGGCCGCGAGCGCCGTCGAGAGCGGCGCGCCGGAGAAGAGCGCGGGATACCAGGAGTGGAAGGGCACGATCCCCTTGCGCATGAGCACGGCGAGCGCCACGAGCCAGCCGCCCGCGTTGCCCACGAGCCCGCAATCGCGCTCCCAGGGCGGGTCGACGAGCATGAGCAGCGTGCCGCCCGTCATGCACGCCAGGGCCAGGATCATCACCGTGGCAAACACCCGCGCCGCCGGGCGGCCGCCAGGCGTGCCACGGGTCGAAATCCACGTGGGCAGCGCCGTCACAATCCACAGCACGACGAGCGCCAGCGGATGGGCCGTGGAGAAGAGGGCGCTCGTCGCGGCCGCGCCGAGCAGGAGCCGCAGCGTGGCGGCCGGGTCGAGGAAACGCTTGGGCGCCACGAGCACGATCGCCAGCTCGATGAGGGCCACCGTGGGCAGGAGCGTTGCCGTGATCCCGTCGACGTGCACGAGCGATCCGCCGCCAAACCGCGGGCCAAACTCACTTGCCAATCCCGTGGCCGCGTAGCAGAGCCACGAAAGCAGGGCCGACGCGGCGAGCGCGACGCCGAGCCCGGCCACCGCCGGCGTGCGCGGGCTCCGCGGAAAGCCGCCGAAGGCCACCACCGCCGCAGCCATGAGCGGCGCCGCGACGACGGTCGCCACCAGGCCGAGCACGAGGCCTGGCTCCGCTGCGATCGCCATTCCTTCCATCCCGCTCATGGCCGGCCCCCTTCCCGCCGCGGCCGCCTCTCGCCCAGCCAGTTCACCCAGGCCCGCTCCGCCGCGGCCAGCCGCTCGAGCAGCCGCAGCACCGGCCCGACCACGAATGTCGTCACGGCCATCTCCTCGTAGCCGCGCTCGAGCGCGATCCGATACACAGCCGCCTGCGCGCGGGCCGGCAACCACGATATCGGCGACCAGCCGCCGAGATCGGGATGGCCGCCGAGCGCCGCCTCGAGCTCGTGGCGGTCGTGGAGCGCCGACGGCGAGCGCAATATCTGGAGACTGCGCAGGATCGCATGGCCGACGACATGGACGAGCGGGATCACGCGCAGCCCCAGCCCGATCTCGACCAAGATCAGCGACGCCTGCGCCATCGAGGCATAGGCGAGCATGCTCTTGAGGTCGGTCTGCACGCGGCCGACGAGGCTCGCGTGGAGCGCCGTGCCCGCGCCGATGACGACGAGCGCGGCGCGGGCGAGCGGCGCGGCGTCGAGCAGGGCCTCACAGCGCAGGAGCACGTATGCTCCGGCATGGATCGAGAGCGCCCCGTAGAAGATCGCGCTCGAGGGCGTGGGGCCTTCCATCGCCCGGGGCAGCCAGCCGGAAAACGGCACCTGGGCCGACTTGCCGAGTGCTGCGAACACGAGCAACAGCGACACGACCGTGGCCGTGCCCGCCGGCACGAGGCAGGTCGACGTGGGCCAATCGGCGCCGAACAGCCGCTCAAAGTCGCCCGACCCGACGGCCCGATGGATCACCACGCCCGCGGTGAGGAGGCCGACGTCGCAGATCCGGTAGGTCGTGTAGGCCCGCAGGGCTGCGTCGATCGCGTTGCGCCGCTCGAAGAAAAACCCGATCAGGAGAGCCGACGAGATGCCCACGAACTCCCACCCGGCGAAGAGCACGTCGATGCTGTCGGCGAGCACCATCAGGTTCATGCCGGTGCCGAAGAGCGCGAGCAGGATGAAGAAACGCGTGAAGCCCGGCTCGCGATGGAGGTATTTGCCCGCGAAGGAATTCACGAGCCAGCACAGGCCGGTGGAGAAGCACACGTAGGGCACCGAGAGCGCGTCGGCCACGAGGTTCATCGTGGCCGCGTGATGCCCCACGGCGAACCAGGTGCCCGAGTGGACGACTTCCGGAGTGAAACCGCGCGCGAAGAGCAGCCCGAGCACGCTGATCGCCGCCAGAAAGCCGACGGCAAAGCCGCCGCCGACGATCTGCGTGGTGGCCCGTTCAGAGAGCGGCCGGCCCAGCAGCGCGGGCAGGCCGACGAGCGCGAGCGTCGCCGCCGGAGCGGCGAGCTGCATGACGACGAGCGCGGCGACGACGTCGTGGCCGGTCATGCCCGCACCTCGCCCGCGCGGCCGCCGAGCGCCGCGAGGATCCGCGCTGGCGGGAGGTGTTCGCGATGCCCGCGATACCAGTCGATCGACCGCTCGACGACGGGCTGCACGCAACGCTCCTCCTCGAAGGGCACGAAGCGGCCGTCGGTGAACACCTGCAGCCCCGAGCCTGCGGGATCCCAGGCGACGAGCTGAATCCAGCGGTTGACGGCCATCCGCTCGACGGCCGGCACCTTGGCCGCTGCAGCCAGGATCCGCTCGGGCGGGGCGTCGACGATCACGAGCAGACGCACCGGCTCGTGGATCTCCACCATCTGCCAGGGCAGCCCGGTGCGCAGGTCGCTCGCGTGGCCGTCCATCACGCCCACGAGGCCGGTGATGTTGT
>CAZDTC010000140.1:0-6105 GCA_964508125.1 uncultured Candidatus Kuenenia sp. | reverse complement strand
TGGACCTACGCGCTCGCGAGCCCCTTTGCCGGCATCGTCGCCGATCGGTTCAGCAAGCCACTGATCGTGTGCGCGAGCCTGTTCGCGTGGTCGGCCGTCACGTGGGCAACCGGGCAGGCGACGACCTACGACCACCTGCTCGCCACCCGCGCTGCGATGGGGCTCGCCGAAGCGTTTTATATTCCGACGGCCCTGGCCCTCATCGCCGACCACCATGCCTCGGCATCGCGGTCGCGGGCGGTCGGGCTCCATCAGATCGGTATCTATCTGGGCGTGATGCTCGGCAGCTTCGGCGGGTTCGTGGCCGACAGCCCCGCGCTGGGGTGGCGCTGGGGATTTTCGACGATCGGCCTCGTGGGCATCGCCTATGCGGTGCCTCTCCTGTTTCTGCTCCGTGATCCTCGCGGCGTCTCCACCCGGCCCGCCGGGCCGCCGGAGTCGCCGCTGGCTTCGTGGCGGGCGCTTCTCGCCAACCCGTCGTTCCGTCTGCTGCTCGCCTACTTCACGCTGCCGGCGATCGCCGGGTGGGTCGTGCGCGACTGGATGCCGAGCGTGCTCCAGAAGGATCTCGGCCTCACGCAGGGCCTCGCCGGCGTGAGCGCCGTGATCTGGTGGCAGTCGGCGGCGATCGCGAGTGCCGTGCTTGGGGGCTGGCTGGCCGACCGGTGGATGCAATCCACCGACCGGGGGCGGATCTACGTGAGCGCCCTGGGCATGACGTTGATCGTGCCGGCGCTCCTCGGCGTGGGGATCGTCGTGGGCACGAGGTCGCTCGGGCTCGCAATCCTGTTCCTGATGCTCTTCGGCGTGGGCTGGGGCTTTTTCGATACGAACAACATGCCGATCCTCTCGCAGGTCGTGCGGCCGGATCAACGGGCCGCGGGCTACGGCCTCATGAACCTCGCGAGCATCTCCTGCGGTGGCCTCGCCGATGTCGGCTTCGGCTGGCTCCGCGACCACGCGGTGCCGCTGCCCCTGATCTTCGGGGGCTTCGCAGCGCTCGCCGGCCTTTCGGCATGGCTCGTCCTGCGGGTTCGGCCGCATATCCAGACCGATTGACCGTCGCGCGGGGCGTGATCCCGTCATTCCCAGATCGAGCCAAGCTCGTGGATCTCGGCCCTGTGGATCAGAGCGCCCGGGCCGTCGGCTGTGAGCCCGAGCCGCACGTTGTCCTCCGGGGGCACGACCACCATCGTCATGTACACCCGGCCGCCGTCGGCGAACAGCGTCACGAGCCCGCGGTCCACGACAGCCCGCAGGGAGATCCGCCCGTTCACCGGCTTGAGCGGCACGGCCCGGCCGAGGCAGGTGAGCTGCCGCTTTGCCGCGTCGTAGACCACCGGGATGCCGCGGAGATCGAACGTGATCGTGCGGGCGTCGCCGATCTCCACCTCCGCGGTCAGGTCGAACAGTCTGCCTTCGATTGCCGAGAGGGGGTTGGTGCCGGCGGCCAGGGGCTGTGCGGGGATGGCATGGCTCGTGCGCCGCAGTGACTCCAGTTCCTTCACCGGCCACGCGCAGAGCCGCGGGCCCGCGGCCGTGGTGCGGAGGGTGAGCTCGACCGGCAGGCCCACGGCGCCCCAGAAGCCGATTCCGTCGCCGCCCGCATGGGCACGGGCCAGGAGGATCCGCCGCCCATCCCCGGCCGGCATGTTGTTGAAGCTCTGCGAGGCGTAGAACGAGTTGCCCTCGTTGAGTCGGTGCGGGCCCGATTCGGGCGTGAACGTCGTGCCGTCGAAGGTGCCCACGAGAAACCGCGCGTCGCCGCCGTAGAAGATCCACCTGGTCCGCGACGCGTCGCCATCGAGGGCGAGCTCGAAGAACTCGGGGCAGTCTTCCGTGTCGTCGATGTGGATCGAGCTCATCCGCTCCCAGTGCTTGAGGTCGGGTGAGGAGAAGAGCCCGAAGTTCGGGTTGGTGCTCGGCCGGCCGCTCGTCCGCTGGCAGTGCCCGAAGGCGAGGGCCATCACCCACTTCTTCGTCGGCGCGTGCCACAACACCTTCGGGTCGCGGTTGCCCGGCTCCACGAGGGGCAGCGCGGGGTTGCCGGCGTATTTCGTCCAGGTCCGGCCGCGGTCGTTCGAAAAGGCGAGGCACTGCGTGATCGGATTGCCGGCCCCGGAATAGGCGAGCACGATCGGCGGCTCCGCTCCGCTGCGGAAGCCCGCCGTGTTGGCCACGTCCACGACGCCCGAGCCCGAATACTGGAGGCCATGATCGTCGGGCAGGAGCGCATCGGGAAGCTCCTTCCAGCGGACGAGGTCGGTGCTCACCGCATGCCCCCAGTGGGAGTTGATGCCGCCATCCTGGCCGAACGGGTTGTGCTGGAAGAACAGGTGATACTCCCCCTCGTGAAACACGAGCCCGTTCACGTCGCCGCCACCGCCGCGCCGCGGCGAGAAGCAGAGCTGCGGCCGCCCGGGCTCGTGGTAGAGCGTGCCCGGGTTCTTGATCTCGTCGGACTGCTCGACGAGTTCGAGCGCGGTCGAGCCCGCGGGCAGGTCGTCCACCACGAGCGTGATCGTCTTTCCCTGCCAGCGGCCGATATCGCGAAACGCCCACCAGTCGGGTTTCTCGTCGGCGAGGGCCGCCCGGAACGTGCTGAACGCCGACTCCGGCCGGCCATCGATGAGAAACGTCACCTGCCGCTCGGGGCCGCGGGCCTTCATGGGGATGTTGAGATACCGCTTCGTGGCTCCGAACTCGCGCCGTCCGCGGGCCTGCCAGATCGAGTCGAGCTCGTGCACGTCGAGCTCGTGGATCGTCGCGGCCCCGCCGCGGGCCTCGACGGCGAGCGACCGGTCGAGCGCCCGGGGCTGGAACGGCAGCGGCACGTAGCACAGGCCGTCGGCGGCGAAGACTTCGATCCCGGTGCGATCGCAGAAGACTGTCAGCCGCAGCCGCCCGTCGATGAGCGGAGCCGGCGCCCGCAGCCCGCTGAGTGCGAGCTCCTGCTTGGCCACGTCGTAGGTGATCGTCGCCCCACGGACCGTGAACACGATCTCCTGCGCCGCCCCGGGGTCGATCTCGGCGCGGAGTTCGACGAGTTCGGTCGCTCCGCCCTCCAGCGGATTCGGCCCGCCGGGGGCGAGGGTCGAGCCGCCGAGCCGTCGCGACGAAGCCCGCAATCGCTCCACTTCCCGCGCGGGTGCGAACGTGAGCCGCGGGCCGGCGGCGGTCGATTTCAGCCCCAGTTCGAGCGGCAACGACATGCTCTGGTTGAACGGCATCCCCTTCGTCTCGGTCTGCCACCAGCCGATCATGATCCGCCGCCCGTCGGGCATGTCGTTGAACGACTGCGGCGCATAAAACCCCCTGCCGCGGTGGCCCGGGAGCCGCGTCGCCTCGGCCGTGAACGTGCTGCCGTCGAACGTGCCCACGGCGTATTCGGTGCTCGCGCCCAGCAAAACCCACTTCTTCCGTGCGGGATCGCCATCCACGGCCAGTTCGAAGAAGTCGGGGCACTCGTAGAGATAGTTGGTTCCCTTGACGCCCTCGGTGACGCTCGCCGGCGTCCAGTCGCGGAGGTTCGGCGACGTGAAAAACTCCATCGTGCGTTGCTGCTCCGGCCGCTCCACGTAGAGCACCATCACCCAGCGCTTCGTCGGCTCGTGCCAAAACACCTTCGGGTCGCGGTTGCCCGGCGTGACCTGGCCGACGGCGGGGTTGGCGGCGTATTTCGTGAACGTGCGGCCGTCGGTGCTGTAGGCGATGCACTGCACCGTCGGGTTGCCCGCGGCGGTGTAGAAGAGCACGAGCGGCGGGTCGTCGGCGGTGCCGAAGCCGCTCGTGTTGGCATGGTCCACCACGGCGCTGCCGCTGAACATCGCGCCCATCTCGTCGGGAAAGAGCACGTCGCCGAGTTCCTCCCAGTGGACGAGGTCGCGGCTCACGGCGTGGCCCCAGTGCATGTTGCCCCAGGCCCAGCCGTAGGGATTGTGCTGGAAGAAGAGGTGCCATTCGCCCTTGTAGAAGACGCAGCCGTTGGGATCGTTGTTCCAGCCGCGGCGGGGCGAGAAGTGAAACTGCCCGCGAAGCGGCTCGCGATAGAGGTCGTCGGCTCCCTTGATCGAGTCGGTCTGCTCGATCGCGGCGAGCGCCTGCGAATCCTCGGGCAGTTTGTCCACGGAAAGCGTGACGGTCTTGCCCTGCCACGGGCCCGCCTCCATCACGGCCCACCAGTCGGGCTCGGCGTCGGCCAGTTCGATCGTGTTTTTCACCGTCGGGCCGCCCTCGACCGCCGCGGTCACGGTCCGCTTGGCCGCGCCGCTCTTGATCGGGATCGCGAGGAAGCGTTTTTCGACGCGAAACTCCCGCGTGGCCGGCACGAGCCGCGGCGGCCGGCGGTCGGTCTGCACGATCTGATCGACGTTCACGTGCCCCCAGCCGCCGGTGGCGGCATCGACGATGCGGATCATCGCCTTGCGGCCGACGAACTCGGAGACGTCCCACGAATCAAGTTCGAGCGTCTCGCTGCCGCCGGGCTGGTCGTTGGGCCCGGTGGCCCGGCGCACGACGGCGCCGTGCACGACCAGGTGCAGCGCCGTCTTCTCGGCGTCCTTGCCGCCGCCGACGAGGAACGTGATGAACGGCCGCTGAATCGTGAACTCGGGCGACTCGAGGGTGCCGGTCGAGCCGTCGCCGTTGCGAAACGTGTTGACGAGGCCTTGGCCGGCGAATCCCGCCACGGCCATCTGCCCCGGCAGCGTGCCGCCGGCGGGGCCGGCGCCGAACGCGTCGCCCGTGGCCGTCCATGCGCCGTAGGTGTCGCCCTCGAAGTCGGCGAGGAGGATGTCGTCGGCCGCCGCGGCCATCGTGGCCGCGAGCGAAGCCAGCGCGGCGCAACCGACCGCCGCCACAATCAACCGGTGCAGAAAGGTCTTCATCCAGGTATTGCACGGTCCGGGCGGTCCGGCGTCAACGCTCGGCCATCCCGTGGTCAAGACAAATCACCGACGGTGCTTGAGCGTTACGGCTCGAGGGATGCCTGCGCTTGGCCACATCGCAGGCGGAACTGCTGTTGACCGTTCTGCCCTGGTCTCCTGTCATCGTTCCGTCGCCTCTTCGATGAGCGGATCGAGACCACGCAGTCGCCAGCTCCGGCAGAGGTCGCGGATGGCGGCCACATCGGCGTCGGGGTTGCGGGACAGCAGTTCCACGATGTCGGCACGGGACTTCGTCCCCCCCGCATAGAGTTTCAGTGCGATCAGGTGCGGAAGTGGCACGATCCTGAGGTGGCTGCCCGGGCGAATCACTGTGTCGGCGGCTGCGAGGCCGCCATCGATGACCGCAGGAAAGCGGCCACCGTAGTTCACGATCTGGACGACGCCGAATGAGCCTCGAACATCGACGACGCCCCCGAGCGGATCCTGGCCGTCCGGCTCCCGAAGCTCGACCTCAAAGCCCGCTGTCCGCAGCGCCTCGGCGACGTGGTTCAGGGTGGCCAGATCGGTATTCACGCCGAGATCGAGATCCTCGGTATATCGCACATAGCCGTGGGCGGCGAGGGCGACGGCGCCGATCACCATCGCCCCCACGCCTCGCGCTTCGAGAATGCCGGTGACCTCTTCAGCAGCCCGAATCACCGCATCGGGATCGGTCATTGATCACACCTTGCGGGGTGCCGGTCGTAACGCTGCGAATCGCTGCGCCATCCCCAAGGCCGCCTTGACTCGTTCCTCGACCGTCATGCGACGGATACGCTCGATCTCCGCATGTCGAGACGCATCGTGGCAGACACTGGGCCGCAGTCGGGGAAAAGACGAGTGGTTTTCCATGTAAGCATGATACTTCCAGGCTCGATAGAAACGCCACTCGCACCATCAGGCTGACGGGAAGAAAAGCCTAAAGTCGTCGATCGCACGCAGGCCGTCGCAGGCGTCTCTGACTTCGGCCTCATCAAGGCGAGGCCACCCCGCCCGTTCGTGCGGCGGCGAGACGTGCCCAGTCTCCGCTATCCGCCCACCACGCGGATGCCGGGCCGGCTGTTGAATCCCTGGTCGAACGTCATGATCTCCGACACGCCCCGCCGTTCCATGATCGCGACGTGAAGGGCGTCCCGCGACGACAGCCTGCGGGTCTCCAGCACGATCGCCTTCGCCCGCT
>CAZDTC010000139.1:1657-6118 GCA_964508125.1 uncultured Candidatus Kuenenia sp. | reverse complement strand
GACGACTCGGCGGAAAGCCGTGACAACTTCTGGACGATCTTCGACGGCGCCTGCGCCCGCGGCGCGGCCGCGATCACCGTCCACGGCCGCACCGTGCAGCAGAAGTACGTCGGCCCGAGCGACTGGGAGTTTCTCGCGGCAGTGAAGCGGCACGCCGGCGACCGCGTCGTGATCGGCTCGGGCGACCTGTTCTCCGCGCGGGCCTGCGTGGCGATGCTCCGCGAGACCGGCGTCGACGGCGTGAGCGTGGCCCGGGGCGCGATCGGCAACCCCTGGATATTCTCGCAGGCGCTCGCCCTCCTGCGCGGCGAGGGCGAGCCGCCGCCCCCTTCCATCCACGAGCAGCGCGACGTGCTCCGCGAGCATTTTCGGCTGGCCGTCGATCTCCACGGCGAGGATCTCGCCGGCCGCTCGATGCGGAAGTTTGCCATCAAGTATGCCCGCCTCCATCCCGAGCCGCTCGCCGTGCGCGACGCGTTTGTCGCCGTGAAGGTCAACGCCGACTGGCAGGCCGTGCTCGCGCGGTTCTACGCCATCGACGGCCCGGGCCGCGATCCCTCGGCCGACGTCGACGAAACCGCCGACTGCACCGAGAGCGCCTGACCGATCTCGCGACGGACGTCGGGATCCCGCTCGACCGGCCACCGGGCCTCGAGCGCCCCACGGCAGCGCTCGCCAAGCACTCCCGCCTCGATCCAGCGGCTGAGCGCCCATGCGGCGGCTCCGCGCACCACCTCGTCGGCATCACTCAGCGCTGCCATGAGCGCATCGGCGCTCGCCGTGTCGGGCCTGTTGCCGAGCAGGATCACCGCCGAGCGGAGCAGCCCGCGCCGCTTCGCCCGCCAGAGCGGCGTGCCGCGGAAGCGGGCCCGAAAGCCGGCCTCGTCGAGCGCGAGCAGGTCGGCCAGCCCGAGCGCGGCCCCGTCGCGCGGCTGAAACTCCGGCTCGTCGGTTCCAGGCGCATGCACATTCCAGGGGCACACCTCCTGGCACACGTCGCAGCCAAACAGCCAGTCGTCGAGCCCGGCCCGCAGGTCGGGGGCGACCGGGCCGTGGTCCTCGATCGTGAGGGCGCTCAGGCACCGCGAGGCGTCGAGCAGGCGCGGCTCGACGAAGGCCTGCGTGGGGCAGGCGTCGAGGCAGGCGGTGCAGGAGCCGCAGTGATCGACCTCGAGCGGCACGTCGGCCGGCAACTCCGCGGTCGTGAGCAGGACGGTGAGAAAGAAGAAGCTGCCCGCGTGCGGATCGATGAGCAGCGTGTTCTTGCCGATCCAGCCGAGGCCGGCGAGCCAGCCATACTCGCGCTCGGGAAACGGCGCCGAGTCGACAAACCCGCGCGTTCGGCAGCCCGGCAGCCGGCCTTCGAGCCAGGCGGCGAGATCGTTCACCCGCGCCCGCAACAGATCGTGGTAGTCGCCGCCCCAGGCGTAGCGGGCCACCCTGCCCCGCCCCGGTCCGCCGTCGCCTGGCGCCTCCGTCGCGTGGTCGGTGGCGAGCATGATCACGCTGCGGGTGTCCGGGAGAAGTTGCCGCACGTCGCGGCGCAGCGGCTCGTGCTCCCGCAGCCACGGCTCCATGGAGCCGGCGAATCCGGCATCGAGCCAGCGAGTGAATGCTTCGTGGACAAACGGCGGCCTTCGGGCTGGGTCGGCCAGGGCGACCCCCAGCCGGCTGAATCCCAGCCGGGCTGCCTCCGCCCGGAGGTCGGCAAGAATCCCTTCACTTGCTCCGTTCGCAGGCAGGGCCGCGGCGGAAGAGGGCGACGCATCGGGCATAACGGCGGCAAACGAACGTGGTTTGGGGAGCCTGGGCGGACAGGGGCGTCGCGAGCCCCGGCCGCACCCTCTCCCGCGGGGAACTGGTCTGGACCCGTTGGCGAGAGTCGCTATTGTCCCGCCCGGCCGCAGATTTCCAAACCGTCCGCGGCCGTTTCTTCGCGGAGAGTCAGCCGTGCCCCACGCCCTTGCCTTGGCCGCCCTGGTGCTCGTCGGCTTGGCCGGCTGCCAGACACCGCCGCAGACCGCGGCCCCCGCCTACGGTGCCACAGTCCCGCCGCCCGGCACGGGCATGATCGGCCAGCCGGCCCCCTACAACGGCTACGTGAGCGCGCCGCAGGGCGCCGCCTACCCGCCCGCTCCCGTGATGCCCGGCCCATCCTCGGGCTGGCAGCCCACGGCCCCGACATACGCCGCCGCCCCGGCTGCGGCCCCCGCCCCCAACAGCTGGAGTTGGTCGCAGACCGGCACGCCCACGGCCCCGCCCTCGCTCCAGCAATACGGCAACCAGATGACCAACCAGGCCCAGCAATACGCCAACCAAATGCAGGCCCAGCCCCAGCAGTGGGCCAACTCCACGCAGCAGGCGCTCGCCAATCAGCAGCAGCAGCTCACCAACCAGATGCAGGCCACCGCCAACCAATACCAGCAGGGCTTCAACAACCAGGTAAACCAATACACCAACCAGCTGCAGCAGAATCTGCAGCAGCAACAGCAGCAGCTCACCGGGCAGATGCAGCAGGCGACCAACCAGTTCACGGGCCAGATGCAGCAGGCCGTGCCGCAGCAGCAGACGGTGAACGGCAACTGGTGGCCGTTCCAGAGCCCGAATAGCCTGCCCCCCGCCCGCTCCACGCCCGCGCTCCCGGCCCGCTACTAGCTCCCCGAGTGGGCCCCGCGGCGATCCGGGATCCGGCAGTTCCCTCCCGCTCAGCCTGGCCCCGGATCGGCGTCGAGCCCGAGCTCGGCCCGCATCGGCTCCGCCGCCTCGCCGATGCGATGAAACAGCCACTTGGCGATCTCTTCAGCCAGGGCGTGGCCGTCGGCACACGGGCCCATGTCGGCCTCGTCGGCGAGGATCGAGCCGCCCCCATCCGTTCCCGCAACGTCGACGGTGAGCCGCACGCGACGATCGTCGAGCCTCCGGATGGCACTGTCGACGACATAGTCAAACCCCAACGATGCGGCGACCTGCGGCACGGAGTGCTCCGCGTCGAGGCTCGAGCGGAGCAACGGCCCGGCTGCCGTCACGCACGTGCTGGCCACCAGGCTGGATGCCGCGATGAGGGCGGCATCTCGCCCCAGCCGCCCGTCGTCTTCCGCGTCGCTCAAGATAGCGGGCTCCACCATCAGGAGCGTCGGGAGGCCACGTCGCGGCACCCGCGCGACGTCCGGCTGGGGCTGGCCGGGGGCCGCTGCGGCCACACTCTGGCCCGGAGCCGGCTCCACGAGCAGCCGGTAGGGCCCTGGCGTGACGCGGAAGATCAGAGCGTCGTCCTTGCCCAACAAGGCGTAGTAGGCCTCCAGAGCGGTGCGCATCCGCTTCATCACCACCCGCACGTGGGCGCTCTTGGAGGGGCTGAACTCGTCCCGGAGCCCGAGGGCGTGCTTCGCAATCTGAAGCTGCGAGATCGGCTGGTAGCCGCCCCGCACCGACTCTTCCACGAAAAACCGCAGCAGCCGCGCCGCGCTCCTGCGGCCGGCAAACACCTTCGACCGCAGGACTTTTGCCAGCTGGCCGCGGACGACGGCGGCGGGGATCTGGTCGGCGGTCACGGCGGCACCACAGCCTTCAAATTACGGGGAAAAAACCCTTGCACGCGGCCGCCAACCACCAAGTTCGCCCAATATACTCGAAAAACATCCCCGTGCGAGGGAGTGTCAGGACGTTACTGGGGCAGACCGCCCCGCTCAGCCCTTACGACTGGAGCGATCAGCACCAGGTAACATAGCGTAACCTGTTTCGATCCGCCCCACCGATTTTACCCTCCCGACCGCGCCTACCAATTTTTTTGGAACTGGGCGAGCTGCGTTTCGCTGCAGAAAACGTGGCCTGAACCATCGCCCGTCCACCTGTGGGCGGAGTGTCGTGCCCGGGTTTGGCACGCTGTTCGCATAGCTCATGGGGCCGGTGGAGCGTTTAGCCCCACCACCGCAGATGCGGGTCGGTCTCGATGCGTTCGTAGCGCACCGGCACCGGCCCCCAAAACCCAAACCCTTCGATTTCGCCCACATCCTGACCGCAGGAGATTTGCGTTCGTCGTGTTCGTGTTTCGATGCCGGTTTTTGACGTTTCGTGACAAGGAATTTGGTCATGCCAGTTCGTGATTCATTTGCAGCCGCCGTGACGACTGCGCTCGCATCCATGGTGTTTTTGATCGCCACCCAGCCGGAGCAGGTGGACGGAGTCACGGCCCCCCAGGCCCAGGAGCAGGTGCAGGTGCAGGAGTTCGATCAGCCGACATTGGCGCTCGCCGAAAGCCTGGCCGCAGTCGCTCACGGGCTCGCGAGTTTCACGACGCCGTAGTGGCACATGCACCAAATCCAGCTTTACCGAACAGAAAAGTTTTTCTTCATGAGTTTGCACAAAACATTGACCTTCTCCGTCTCCGCTGCGATCACCGCAGTCTGTTTGTCGATCGCCATCCAACCGGCGAAGGCGGCCACCATCAGCTGGGGTTCCCCT
>CAZDTC010000139.1:0-1557 GCA_964508125.1 uncultured Candidatus Kuenenia sp. | reverse complement strand
CCTTCGTTGCCGATGCGACTTCGCAAGCCTTCACGGCGACCCGTGTTGGAAGTAGCCCGATTTACGCCAACGCCTTGCAGATCCGACTGTTGCCCGTGCCCGAACCGACGACGTGGGCGATGGCCGCGGTGGGAGTCGCATGTGCGGCGACTGGGGGACAACTCCAGCGTCGTCGCCGCCGGGTGCGGTAACGCCAGGGGCCCCGGGACGGAAGACCCGGTGACTTGAGCGGAAGAAGAACGAGACGCAAGCCCGATCGCGGGCGGCATCCGGGGGGGTGCCGCCCGCGACGGCTTTTTGAGGGGTGCGTAAGACAGGCTAAAGCCTGCCTTACACACGCTTACGAGGCCTGACAAAGCGCGATCCCGCCTGTCCAAAGACACGCGTTGCCGATCCTGGACAGCCGAGACGGCTGTCCTCCGGCGTTCGCGAGGCGGTTCACCCTTCCGGATTGGCGAGGAGCTCTTCAAGCCGGGGGCGAAGCACGGCGGGAACGCGCTCCAGCGTGGCGGCGTCGATCAGGCCGACGTCGATCATGTCGAGCAGATGAACGCGATCTTTGAGTCGAAATGCCGTGAGCTTCATCGTGATCAGCCGGTCGAGATCCACGATCCGGTAGCCGTCGAGCATGTGGGCGGCCGTGAGCTCGGGAGCCGGGGCCGGATCGGCGGGCTTGACGGGCTCGCCGGCGAAGAGGATGTGCACCGCCTCGCGGGCCTTGCCCTGGGGGCCGTCCACGAAGATGTTGATTCCGAACGTAAACGAGTGCACGAAGCCCACGGCCTCGAGCGCCGCGATCGCCCGCGGCAGATCCACGCGCTCGATGAGGAGATCGACATCCACCGTCGTGCGGACCGCGGCGGGATCGATCCGGGCCACCCAGGCCGCCACCGCGTGGCCGCCCACGACGGCGTGCGGGATGCCGGCGGCGTCGAGGGCCGCGACGGCCCGCTTGAGTCGTTCCTTGACCATGGCCACCGCCTGCTCCACGCGGTCGAGCACGTCAAACCCAAACGCCACGACGCTCGGGCCCGGCATGCGGGCCCAGGGGTCGTCTGGCTTCTCCGGTGCAGTGGCCATGCGGCAGATTCTACGCCGCGGGCCGCACCGTGCCGGAAAGTATACTTGCGTACAGTCTTTGTCAAGCCCGCGGCGGGTCCGCCGGCCAAGCGTCCCCTGCCGGGATCGCGTGGTATCGTGAGGCGATCCCCCGGACCGTCGCCATGCTCGACTGGCTCAGGCCCCGCCGCCCCGCGATCACCGCCGCCACCTGGAGGCTGGTGTCGCGGATCGACGACCTCGCCCCAGAGATGGAGGCCTTGAGCGACGCCGCCCTGCGGCGGCTCGCGCGGTCGCTTTCCTACCGGGCCAAGGCCGGCGAACCGATCGATGCGATCCTCGTGGAGAGCTTCGCCGCCACGCGCGAGGCCGGCCGCCGCACGATCGGGATGCGGCACTACGACGTGCAGCTGCTCGCCGGCGTGGCCCTCGTGCACGGAGCGATCGTGGAGATGCAGACGGGCGAGGGAAAAACGCTCGTGGCCACGCTGCCGCTCG
>CAZDTC010000138.1:0-6142 GCA_964508125.1 uncultured Candidatus Kuenenia sp. | reverse complement strand
TGGCTGCGCTCGCTCCCATAGCCCGCTCGAGGGCATGGGCAGCCCCGAGCCTCCCCAACTGGAAACGGGAGGCGAGGGGTTGCCCCTACCATTGAGCCGGCGTATGCAGGCAAGCGAAGCCATGGATGGCGCAGCGCAGCCGGAGTCGAGCGAGCGGAGGGCTGGAGGCCCGCAGCGAGCGTCCGGCGAGGTGGTACGGGGCAACCCCGAGCCGGCGCGCTACCGCTGAGGTAGTAACAGGCTGAAGCCCGTCCTACGAGCGCGAGCGTTCCTTGAGGCGGCGGCTGGCCTGCGTGAGCGTGTCGCGCTCGGTGGTCGTGAGGCTCGATTCGCCAGAGCGGCTGATCTTCTCGAGGATCCGGTCGACCTGCTCCTGGAGGTCGGGGTCGAGTCGTTCGGGCTCGCGGGGACGGGCGGCGGGCGACGATGCGGCGCGGCGATCGTCATCGGGCCGCACCACCCGCATCCGGCGCCGGCGGAAGGCGGCGCCAAAGTCGGCGACGTCACCGAGGTTCCAGCCACGCCAGGCGTAGAGCAGGCCGAAGATCGCGCCGGCGATGTGGGCCACGTGTGCCACGTTGCCGCCGCCGGAGGTGGCGCCCTGAACGTCCGACACGAAATACAGCAGGCCGAGCGCCCAGGCCGGCACGGGGAGCACGCCCCAGAGAAGGATCGTCTGCTTGGGGAAGTACCAGATGAACACGGCGAGCACGGCCATCACGGCCCCACTGGCGCCCACGAGCGAAAAGCGGGCCGCCTGGAGCGGATGGCCCATCTGCACACTCGCGAGCCATGCCGCGCCCGCGAGCACGATCGCCGTGAAGTAGAAGCGGAAGAACTCCGCCCGCCCCATCACCTCCTCGACCACGCGGCCGAAGAACCAGAGCGTAAGCATATTGACGACGAGGTGCCACGGATTGAGCGAGTCGTGTACGAAGCCGTAGGTGACCAGTTCCCACACCTTGAGGAGGTGGCGCGGCAGGTCGCCCTGGAGGGCGAGGAAGCGGTTCACGGGAAACTCGTTCGCCCCGAGCAGGTTCGCCACCCAGATCGCGACGTTCGCGACGATGAGCGTGAGCACGCCGGTCCATTCCTCGAGGAAGGAGTTCGACGGCTCGGAGCGGTAGTATCCGCGGTCGGAGAATCCCATCGAGGGCATCGTAGCGCGGCGTGGGGTCCGGCGGCAACCGGCGGGCGGGGCGCCCGCCCGGCCCGCTCGTCCGTCCCGGCATCCTGACCAGGCGATCGGCATCTGCTACGCTTCGCGTCGCCGCTCCAACCGGCGGCCGAACCATCGCTCCGTATATGAAAAGGAAGAGGCATGGCGACCAACGGCGCTCTCGGCAGGAAGTTGCGGATGGGGATCGTGGGGGGCGGGCAGGGCTCGTTCATCGGCCGCGTGCACGTCACGGCGGCGGTGCTCGACAACCGGGCCGAGCTCGTCGCGGGAGCGTTTTCCAGCGACGCCGCGCGCTCCAAGGCGAGCGCCGCCGACTATGCCGTGGACGAGGCGCGGGCCTACGGCTCCTATGCGGAGATGTTCGCCGCGGAGAAGGCTCTCCCCGCCGGGAAGCGGATCGACTTCGTGTCGGTGACGACTCCCAACCACATGCACTTCCCGGTGGCGAAGGCGGCCGTGGAGGCTGGGTTTAACGTTGTCTGCGATAAGCCGCTCACACTCACGCTCGCCGAGGCAGAGGCCCTGGCCGAAGCCGTGAAGAAGTCGGCCGTGGTGTTCGCCGTGTCGCACAACTACACCGGCTACCCGCTCGTGCGACAGGCCCGGGAGATGATCCTCTCGGGCGAGTTCGGCGAGATCCAGGCGATCCGGGCCGAATACATCCAAGGCTGGCTGCGCACGAGGCTCGAGGCGGAGGGGCAGAAGCAGGCCGCCTGGCGGACCGATCCGCAGAAGAGCGGCGCCGCCGGCGCCTTCGGCGACATCGCCACGCACGCCTACAACCTCGGCCGCTACATGACCGGGCTGCTGCCCGACAAAATCAGCGTTAACCTCAAGAGCTTCGAGCCGGGCCGGGCCCTCGACGACTACGGCCACGCCGTGATCCGCTATGAGAACGGTGCCCTCGGCACGGTCACCGCCTCACAGATCAGCCACGGACGCGAAAACGACCTGCGAATCCAGGTCGACGGCACGCTGGCCAGCCTCGAGTGGCACCAGGAAAATCCCAACCAACTCCTGGTGCGAAAGAATGGCGAGCCGCTGCGTATCTACACTCGCGACCCGAACGCCCCCTTCATGAACGCTGCGGGCAGGGCCGCCTGCCGGCTGCCCTCGGGGCACCCGGAGGCCTTCTTCGAGGCCTTCGCCAACGTCTACCGCTCCGCCTACGATGCGATGGAACTCGCCCTCACGAGCAAGCCGTTCGAGCGGACGAACACGGTCTATCCCAACATCCACGACGGCGTGGAGGGGATGTATTTCATCGAGCAGTCGGTGGCGTCGAGCAAGGCCGACGGCGCCTGGCTCCCGCTCCGGCATCCCCTGGCCCGGAAGTAGCGCATGGCGAAGACCGACACGGCGTATTTCGTGTTCGACATCGAAAGCGTGGCTGACGGGGCACTCGTCTCGCGGCTGCGGTATCCGGGTGAAAAGCTCACGCCTGCGAAGGCGATCGCGAAGTACCGCGAAGAATTGCTCGAGGAGAACGGCAAGGACTTCATCCCCTACACGTTCCAACTCCCCGTGTCGCTCGTGATCGCCAAGGTGGCGCACGATTACCGGCTCATCGATCTCGTGGCCCTCGACGAGGCCCAGTCACGGCCCCACGAGATCGTGAAACTGTTCTGGGAGGGCTGGCACAAATACCGCCATCCCCGGCTCGTGAGCTTCAACGGCCGCGGCTTCGACCTGCCCCTGCTCGAGGTCTGCGCCTTTCGCTACGGCCTGTCGATCCCCGACTGGTTCGCCGAGGACAAGCGCAGCTTCGACCAGCCCCGCAACCGCTACGCCACGTTCGCCCACTTCGATCTCCACGAGTGGCTCACGAACAACGGCGCATCACGTTTCACCGGCGGCCTCTCACTCGCGGCGAACCTGATCGGCAAGCCCGGCAAGATGGACGTCGCCGGCCACATGGTGCAGGACCTGTGGGACGCGGGGAAGAAGGCCGAGATCCACGACTACTGCCGCGGTGACGTGCTCGACACCTACTTCGTGTTCCTCCGCTCGCGCGTGGTCGCCGGCGAACTCTCGCTCGACGAGGAGCACGCGATCATCGATGCAGCCCGCGACTGGATCGAGGAACGCTCCGCCACCGCGCCCGGCCTCGGCCGGTACCTCGCGGCGTGGGGCGACTGGCAGAGCCCCTGGGGCTGATGCCGCGGCGCCAGCACAGCATGCTGTCGGCGATGCGCACCTTGCCGGGTCGCCGCCCCTTCGCGCCGACCGTCCTCAAAGTGGGGGTCTTGGGCGGGGTTGGAGGGCGGGCACTCTCGGCTCCGCACCTGGCGAAAATCGCGGCTTGAGCAGCCGAGTTGGGTGCCCTACAAGCATTCTGAAGGCCCGCTTCCGGCAGGCCGTCGGCAGCGCGTAGACGAGGATGCCCAAGCCTCGTCTACGCGCCTGTGCGAGGCGTGTATCCACGGATGGATTCGCCACTCATGATGTGCTCCCACTGGTCGCTGCGCAGCCTGGCACTCGCATGCGCGCTCGCCGTTGGATTCGCCGGTGCCGCATCTCGGGCCGATGACGCAGCCCCTGCCCCGGTCGACTCGGCCAAACTCCTGCCCGCGAAAGTGCGGGTGGCTGCGGACCACACCTACCTGCGGGCCGGCCCAAGCGACGACTTCTATCCAACCGAGCGGCTCGCCAAAGACGCGGAGGTCGAGATCTGGGCGTTCGATGCGTCGGGCTATGCCGCCGTGCGGCCCGTGGCCGGTGGCTTCAGCTGGGTGCGTGCCGCCGACATCGACGACGAAACGCTGCTCGACGATGGCACGGTGAACGCGGCACCGGCCGCCGAAGGTCGCGTCGGCGTGGTCGTGGAGGACGGCGCCGTAGCCCGGATCGGGTCGCAGCTCAACGAACTTCGACACGTGGCCCAGGTGCGGCTCGAGGCCGGAGAGCGGGTGCGCATCCTCGAGGAAGTGCGCATCCCGGCCGGGCGTCACGCCGGGCTGTGGATGCGGATCGAGCCACCTGCCGGTGAGTTCCGCTGGGCCAAACTCACCGACCTTGCGCTCCCGCCGAGTCTTGCCGCCTTCGCACCTCGGCCGACCACGCCCGACGCGGGCGCAGGCTCCGCGCTCGCCGCGCTCAAAGACGCCGGCGCCGCCGTCGCGGCGGCTGTCGAGGAAGTGCGCGATGCGGCCAGCGCCGACCCGCTCGTGACGCAGTCGGCGCCGCCGGCCCTCGAGCCAGTACCGCTCTCGCAACGCCTCTTCGGCGGCTGGCTGCCGATGGGCAGCGGCGTGCTCGAGGCGAGTTCCCGTCCCGCACCCGTCGCGGTCACCAGCGGCGGCGGGGCCGTCGCCACCGACGAACTGGCCGACATCGACCTTTCCCTCTCGCTCGCGGTGACCGGCTCACCCGAGCAGATGAACCTCTCTCAGATCCGGGAGCGGCTCCGGGTGGCCGCGGCGAAGACGACGTCGCAATCAGACCGCCTGAGGGCCGAGGCGATCGACGCCCGGCTGACGCGGTTCGAGGCGATCCAGGGCAAGTACCACGCGCTCGCCTCCGCGCAACCGGCCGACGCATCGCCGCTCAAGCTCGGGAGCATGTGGTCGAGCCTCTCGGCACTTGGGACGCGGCCCGTGCGGCCGGGCGTGCTGCCCGGCGGCGGCCCGGCCGACGGCCAACCCACCTGGACGCCGCCCTCGACGACGGAGATGACCGGCCGACTCGCCACGGTGGTGTCGCGTCGGCCCGACGCCCCGCGTTGGGCGATCGTGGACGAGCAGAACACCGTGCTCGTGTTCGTGACGCCGCAGGCCGGCCTGAACCTCGCGCCGCTCGTGGGCCAGCAGGTGTCGGTGCGCGGGGCGCAGGGCTACATGCCCGAATACAAACGGCCCTACATGGTGGCCTCCGAAGCCCGCCCACGGCTCGCCACCGCGCCCACCGGAGACGGCGCCATCACCCGCTGAAGCCGCGCCCTACCAGCGATCGACGGGCCGCTCGAGAATCTCCCGCAGCAGGATCGCCTGGCGGATCGTGGCCGGATCGCGGGCCGCGGCGACGAGGTCGCGGGCTGTGAGGCCGCCGCGGGCAGCGGTCCGCACTGGAGACGCCTTGGCAGAATCGTCGGCGGCCTGCTCGAGGCCCGAGTGCAGATGTCCGAGTTCGTGCGCGAAGGCGTCCTCCACATGCCTCGCCAATGCCGAGGGTCCGGCGGCGAGCGTGCTCACGGGCCGCGACGCCTGCGCCTGAGGCGCGGCGGGCTTCGGCCGAGGCGGCCGCTCCGCCTTCGGTCGCGGGGGAAGAGGCTTGGTGGATGACTGCGGCGGCAGTACTGGCTGGGGACGCGGCGGCGCCCGCTCGGCGCCCGCCTTCTCGCCCGTCACCTGCTTGAGAAAATCGCTGATCTGCTTCTCGAGTTCGGCCCGAGGATCGACGTCGCCGGCCGGCTGCGGCATGCGCCGGGCATCGTCCGCGCGGGGAGCGCCGGGCAGCCTGACCACCGGCGGCTTCGCCGGGCCGCCGCCCACACGGCGCAACACGGCGAACACCTGCGAGAGGATCCAGAAGCCGACGAACAAAATCGGCAGGATCGCCTCCAGCCAGTCGATGCCGGCGGCAAGCAGGATCGGTGGCTGGATGCCGGCGCTCGTCATGACGGGGCCACCGGCGCCGGCGAGCCGCCCCCGGCGATGGTGCGGCGCATGTCGGTGTCGGCCTGGAGGTTCCGCAGTTTGTAGTAGTCGACGATCCCGAGGCTGCCGCTGGCCAGCGAATCGGCGATCGCCTTCGGCACCTCCGCCTCCGACTCGACGAGCGCGGCCCGGCTCTCCTCGATGCCCGCTACCATCTCCTGCTCCTTGGCCACCGCCATCGCGCGGCGGCCCTCGGCGTTGGCGCGGGCCACGCGCGTGTCGGCCTCGGCCTGGTCGGCCTGGAGGCGGGCCCCGATGTTGGCCCCCACGTCGATGTCGGCGATGTCGATCGAGACGATCTCGAACG
>CAZDTC010000137.1:0-6167 GCA_964508125.1 uncultured Candidatus Kuenenia sp. | reverse complement strand
AAGTTTTTCTTCACGATCGGCACGTTGCCGAAGAAGTAGCCGGCCAGCGTGCAGAGGACGACCCAGAGGAGGCCGCCCAGCACGTTGAACCAGAGGAACTGCGGATAGTGCATCTTGCCGACGCCGGCCACGAACGGGGCGAACGTGCGGATGATCGGCACGAAGCGGGCGAGCACGATCGTCTTGCCGCCGTGCTTCTCATAGAAAGCCTGCGTCTTGACGAGGTTCTCGTGCTTCAAAAACCAGGTGTTGATCCGGAAGGCCCGCGGGCCGATCCAGCGGCCGATCGCGTAGTTGAGCGTGTCGCCCAAGACGGCCGCCACGAACAACAGGCCGAGGAGCGTGACGATGCCGAGGTGCTCGGGATAGAGGGCCGCCATCGCGCCGGCCGCGAACAGGAGCGAATCGCCGGGGAGGAACGGCGTCACCACGAGGCCCGTTTCGCAGAGGATGATCACGAACAGGAGCACGTAGGTCCACGGCCCCCAGGCCTCGATCACGCCGTGGAGGTGCTCGTCGAGATTCAGAAAGATGTCGAGGATCGAGCGGAGAGCGTCCATGGCCCGGCCATCATACTTTGCGGGCCGTCAATCTGTCGGTAGCGGCCGCCGCCGCACCGCCAGCCAGGCGAGGGCGACCGGGATCATGAGCGACCATAGCAGTGCGAGTGGCAGCGAGTCGGCGGAGCGGCCGAGGGCGCCGACGGCCGACCAGACGACGGCGATCATGAGATTGCCGCTCGCCGCCGCGGGCAGAAACTCCCGCAGTGCCATGCCCGTGCCGCCTGCCACGAGGGCCGCCGCCTCGGCCACGAGCGGCAGCGGCCGCGTGAGCACGACGAGCAAGGGTCCGAGCCGCTGCTGCCGCCGCTCGAGCGCCTCGCGATCGGCGGCATCGAGCCGGGCGAGCGCGCGGGCGCCGGCCGTGGATCCCAGCCACCAGCCGGCGAGGCTGCCGGCCGTCATCCCCAGGAATGCGCACAGGGTGCCGAGTGCGATGCCGAACTCGGCGCCGCCGAGCGTCGCCACCATGCTCGATGGCACGGGCAGGAGGATATCGGCCGCGAGCACGCCGACTTCGAGAAGCGCGAGCACCGCTGGCGCGGGCTTCGGATCGAGCCAGTCGGCCACAAGCCGGTCGAGCCGCGTGCCGAAGAGCAGAAATGGGACGAGCGGCACGGCGATCGCGGCGAGCGTCAGGAGGACGAGCAGGCGAGTCGCGCGGCGCATGACGGTGGGGTGATCGAGGGCGGAATGGCGGGTTGCCGTCCAGTATCGCCCCGCGATCGCACGAGGTCGACCACGAGGTCGTGCGACGGCGTGACGACCAAATACACCGCGAGCGACAGCAGGGCGAGGTCGCGGGCCGAATGCCCGGGCGACAGCCACCACCAGGCCGCGAGGATCACCACCCACGTGGGCACGAGGAGCGGCAGGGCCACGGCATGCAGCCGCACGAGCGCCCGCCACAGGCTCGAGCCGTCGTGCGGCTCCACGCCCGCCACGAGCGGCGCGAGAAGTCCCAGATGCCGCCAGGCGTGCCACACCAGAAAATAGCCGCCGATCGACAGCAGCGGAGGCGCGAGCGTGCCGAGCGCCGCGACGACGGCGAGGTCGACGCATGTGTCGCGCGATCGGCGAAGCCCCCCTGACGTGCCCCGCGTCGCCCAAATTTCGGCCACGAGGGCGACCGCTCCAAAGAAAAGCAGCGCCTGCCCGACGCCCTGGATCGAGTCGGTTGCGAAGGCAGCCTGCGCCCGTTGGACCTGGGCCGGAGAACCCACGAGGCCCACGAGCCCCAGGATCGCGCCCGCCGTCTCGGTCGGCCACACCGCGAGCGGCACGCCGAGCACGGGAGCCCCGCGAGCGAGCGCGGCCCGGGCCCGCGGCAGAATTGCCGCGGCGATGGGCGGCGCCTGGCCATCGGCATGGCCCATCCCGAAGTGCCAGAGCGACAGGGCGGCAAACAACACGATCAGCGGCACCGGCGCCGCCATGAACAGGGCGAACACGGCAACCATGCAGGCCAGGTAGATCGAAAACATGCGCGCCACCGAGCCGCTGCCGACCCGGCGGGTCACGGCCAGGTCGGCCGCCCCGTGCGGCAGCCCGATGACGACGAGCGACACGAGCCACGGCAGCGGCGCGATCCGCTCCGCCCAGCCTGCCCCGACGGCCGCTCCCGCGACGGCCGTGCCCAGCATCAGGCCGAGCGGCACGAGCCGAAACGCGACGGTATGGAAGAGGTCGTCTCTCACGAGGGCCTCATGCGGCTAGTACCGCGCCCTGCTCTCCGACGACTGGCCGTGGCTCATCGCCTGGATGCCGTGGTAGGCCACCAGACCGAAGCCCACTTTGTTGATCACGTCGGCGACGTTGTAGAAGATCTCGCGGAGTTCGCCATACCCTGAGCGGGCCATCAGGAATCCGATCGGATAGATCGCCCACCCGACGAGCACGAACAGCCGCATTGTCTCGAGTGCCTTCGCCAGCGGGGCCGGAGCCTCGGCGATCGCCTGGCCCAGCGACATGTAGAGCACGCCGACGATCAACACCTCGCACACGCACGATACGAGGAAGAACGTCCACCAGCGCTCTGAGTTTACAGGCGACGTCTCGGCGATGAACGCCGTCACGATCATCACCACGTCGAGCAGGACGAGCTGCCAGAAGAACTTCGTGCCCCGCTCGCCCATGCGCAACAGGAGCGGAAATTTCATCAGCAACAGCGGCGTGGTGAACAGCCAATCGATGTAGCGGAGGGCCGTGGGGAACTGGCCGCCCGACTCCTGGTAGACGTGGGTCATCTTGAAGTAGTGGAAGCAGGCGATCGCGCACACCAGCCCCGCGACCACCATCGTGCTCCGGTAGATCGGATCGACGTTGTTGCGGAGCAGGAAGAAATAGAGGGCGCCCGCCCCCATGGCGACGGTTCCCGCGAAGAACAGATACAGCGTGATCGACTGCAGCGGTGTGTTCGCCGCAAAATCATTCGACAGCGGAATCACGCCGCCCGCCGCCTGAGCAAGCAAAGCAACCATCGACAACCTCCAGAAGAAGTGCGGCTGGGCCGCGCAGTGGCTCGAACCTCGGCCCTCGTAGCCGCCGCTTCGGCGACGACCTCGCTTCGTCAGCGATTATTCGCCTGCGCGCGAGGATGGCAACAGCAGCCTCTGGGCCTGGCCGGCGATATCGATGCCGACACCCTGGCTCCACGCGGACAGCAGCCTGTGAAACAAGGGCCCGGGGCCGCCGGTGCCGATCGGCCTCCCGTCGAGCCGGGTCGCCGGAAGGAGGCAGTTGGGCGTGCTCGTGAGCAGGATCTCATCGGCCGCGGCGAGGTCGGCGAGCGCAAGCGACTGCTGCTCCCACTCGAGGCCGAGCCCTGCCGCGAGGTCGCGGCAGAAGCGGAGGCTTATGCCCGGAAGCGCGTCGGCGGGCGGGGGCGTGATGATCCTCCCGCGGCGCACGATCGCCACGTTGGCCGTCGACGTTTCGCTCACGCGGCCGTCCGTGTGGCAGAGGATCGCGCGGGCGCCGGGCTCCGCGGCGGCCGCGGCCCGGTCGGCAAGGTGGTAGTGCATGCGACTGCGACACTTGAGCACGAGCGGCCACGACTCGCCCGGCACCTGAACGACGGGCACGCTCCGCAAAGCGACGCCCTCGGCATACGCCCGGGCCCAGAGTGGAAACGCCAGCGGAAACGAATGGATGGCGAGCCGCGGCGGGGATCCGCGGCCGCCGTGCTGGGCCGGAAGATCGCCCGGCGTGGCAAACACGACGACACCGAGGTCACCGTCCGGACTCCCGAGGGCGTGGTTTCGTCGCGCGATATCGGCGGCCACCGCGAAGATCTCCGCGGCGGGCCAGGCGGGCTCGATGCCCGCGATGGCGAGCGAGTGTGCAAACCGCTCGGCGTGCCACTCGGGCAGAAACAGCCGGCCGCCAAACGTGCGCAACTGCTCGGTCACGGCGGCCCCGAGAACGAACCCGGCATCGCCGACGGGCAGCACGAGATCGGTCCGCGGGATTTCGCGGCCGTCGAGCCAGGCGATTTCGCCGGCTGGAATGTCGCCAGTCGGGAGTCGGGCGATGGGTGCTGCTGCCGCGTGAGTCATGAAAAGTGGAGGATAGGGGATTCGAACCCCTGACCTTCTGGCTGCCAGCCAGACGCTCTCCCAATTGAGCTAATCCCCCAGCGTTGAACGGTGACTCAGGCGCTGGGCAACACGCCTTCGAAACTATCGGCCGCTTGCGGGAATGTCAACGCGAAGCCACTGTTGAGGGCGGGAAAAACGCCCCACCCACTGCTCTTTCATGGCCGACCACACGCCGCCACCGCCGCCCTCCGAGACCGTGCGCGCCGGGCTCACCATCGCCCTGGGGCTCTACCTTGTGGGCCTCCTGCTCTGCGTGGCGGGCAATTCCGCGAGCGGCGGCTCGGCGCTCGTGCGCACGATCCATGGAAAGCTCTTCTCGCCGTGGATGACGCCGCCCTGGCTCGACCTCGCTTACGACACGCGGCTCACGCACGCCGCGCCGGAGGACGGCGACCACTGGTTCGAGATCCGCAGGCTCGACGCCCCCGCCACAAAGATCGTCGTCCTTCCAGGGCCGACGATGCGCGGCGAGCGGGCGGCCCGCTGGCGCCGGCTGGCCCGTGCCACCGCCGTGAGCGAGGCTGATCCTGATCGCGAAGCGATCCTACCAGCCGCGGTCGGCGCCGGGGCTTTCGCGCCTTGGGACACGCGCGACCTGTCGCTGGCCGTGATGCGGCACCTGCCACCCGACCGGGGCGATGTGCTCACCGGGAGTGCCGACGTCGCCGGCCGCGACGACGAGGCCTATGCGGCTCGCGTGCGACTCGTCGACGGCGAGGTGCAGCTCATCAAGACGACGCCGCCCGTGGAACTCGCGCCCCTCGTGAAGGAGCCGGCGCCATGAAGGCCATGACAGCCACGAAATCCACGGCCGCCCTGCCGGCGCTGGTGGATGCGATCGGCGACGCGTGGATGCGGTTCTGGTTCACGCCCGCGGGTCCCCGGCCGCTCGCGCTCGTGCGCATTCTCGGAGGCCTCGTCGCGGTCGCCCTCTGGGCGAGCTATGCGTGGGACCTCGAGACCTGGTTCGGGCCGGCGGGCATGATCTCGCCGAGCTTGCTCGCGGCGTGGCGGTCGCCCTTCGCGGTGTCGCTCTTCGACGCCGCGACGTCGCCCGCGGCGCTGTGGCTCGGCTACGTCGCCGGCGGCCTCGTGCTCCTCGCCCTCACGATCGGCCTCGCCACGCCGCTGACGGCGCCGCTCGGTGCCGTCGCGTTCACGACGCTCCTCCACCGCGGTCCGATGCTCGCCGGGCCGGCCGACGACGTCGCGGCCGTCATCCTCTGGTGCCTGGCGATCGGCCGCTCGGGCGACGCGTTCTCCGTCGATCGGCTCATCGGGGAGTGGCGCGGCAGGCCGGCTCCCGGCGCCACACTCCGCACGCGGATCGCGCTCGGCCTGATCCAGGTGCACGCGGCCGTGATCGCCGCCGCCGCGGTGCTCGCCCAACTCAAGGGCGACGTGTGGTGGAACGGAACGGCCGCGTGGTGGCTCGCCGCGCGTGTCGAGTCGCGGCTCGTGGACCTCACGGCTGCGTTCCTCGCGTCGGAATACCTCATGAACCTCGTGACGCACGGGATCGTGGTCTTTGAGATCCTCTTCGCAGCGGGCCTCTGGTTTGCCGCGGCCCGCCGCGTAGTCGCGCCCCTCGGCATCGTGGCCTGGCCGCTCGTCGGCATCGTGGCTGGCGAGCCGCTGTGGGGCCTTGCAATGGCGGTGCTCGCGGTCGGCTGTTTGCCGATGCCCGTAGAATCGAGCAACTGACACCTGCGACTCGTGGCACGGCCGCCGTCCCAGCGGAGCCCTGCCATGCCCCACAAGCGGATTCTCTTCCGCTCCGACGCCCGCGAGCGGGTGCTGCGCGGCGCGACCACGCTCGCCGACGCGGTCCGCGTGACGCTCGGGCCGAAGAGCAAGTGCGTGCTCATCGAGAGGAAGTGGGGCGCGCCGCTCGTGTGCAACGACGGCGTCACGATCGTCAAGGAGATCGACCTCGAGGATCCGGAGGAGAACCTCGGCGCCCACATGCTCCGCGAGGCGGCCGAGCGCACGGCCGACGTCGTGGGCG
>CAZDTC010000136.1:0-6208 GCA_964508125.1 uncultured Candidatus Kuenenia sp. | reverse complement strand
AGGATCGCCTTGGCCTTCGCGAGCCCCTGGATGTGGTCGACGTCGGCGTGGGTCGCCACGAGCCCGCGGCACTGGGCCAGCGGAAAATCCATCTGCCGGATGAGTTCGACGATCTCGGCGACGCTCTCCTCGTAGCCGATGTCGACGAGGATCCAGTCGTGCCCCTCGTAGACGAGATACACGTTGCACCCGATGCGGTAGCCCGCCTGGTGGTTGATCTCGATCACACCAGGGAACATGGGACGGCGTTCGATCATGGCGAAATGGGGCCCGGACGGGGCGTGGCGATGCGGCAGGGATCAGGGGCGGATTTGCGGGCCGAAACCCGGGAGGACACACTTGCGTGTCGAGATCGGCTCCGCCCTCACGCAGTCTAGAGGAGCCCTGGCGGGGCGGCAACGAATGCCGCCACCAGGGCACCGGAAAGCGAGCGACCGGCACGTGCAGACCACCTCCTACTCGACCTGGGCAAGCGACGTTGCCGCGCTCTGCCGGGCCCTCGCCGTGCTCGAGCCGCTCGCGGCGCCGCTCGGCGTGGCCGATCCCGAGGGTACCGACTGGCACGGGCAGCTCTTCGGCAAGCTCGCTGGCCAGGTGGCCCGCGAGCCTGTGCTCGTGGCCGCGGTGTGCGGCGGCACGAACACGGGCAAGAGCCTGATCGCCAACTCGCTCGTCGGCTCGTCGATGAGCCGCTCGGTCGCGGAGGCCGCCCGCACGCTGCACCCGGTCGCCAGTCTGCCCCGGGGGCTTGCCGCCACGGTCGACCTGAGAGAACTCTTTCCCGGATTCACCCCCACGCCGTGGGCGAGCGACGCCGACGCGCTCGCCGCGGCCGACGAGCACCGGCTCGTGTGGCGCGAAGACGCATCGGGGCGGCAACCGCCGCGGCTGATCCTCCTCGACACGCCCGACATCGACGGCACGCTCCGGGAAAACTGGCGCCGCGCTGAGCTCGTGCGCAACGCGTGCGACGTCTTGATCGCGGTGCTCACGCAGCAGAAATACAACGACGCCGCGGTGCGCGACTTCTTCCGCGCCGCCGCGCAGGCCCGCAAGGGCGTGATCGTGGTGTTCAACATGATCGACTGGCCCCGGCAGCGCGAGCGGCTGGGCGGCTGGCTGGCCACGTTCACGGCCGAGACGGGGATCGCGCCCTTGGCCGTCTATGCCTGCCCACACGACTTCGCGCGGGCCGAGGCGGGCCGGATCGACTTCTTCGCCGTGCCCGAACTCACCGGCGGCGCAGTCGAGACGGAGCCGGCCGCGCCAGCCGACCTTGCGGCCGCGCTCGCCGGGCACGACTTCGATCGCCTCAAGCGCGAGGCGATGCGCGGCGCGCTCGATGTGGTGCTCGATTCCCGGGCCGGGGCCGGAGCGTGGCTCGATGGGTTCGAGGCCACGGCCCACGAATGGCAGCGGGCGCGGAAGCTGCTCGCCGACGAAGCCCGCGTGCGCGTGGAGCTCCCGATGGCGCCGCGGGAGGTGGTGTGGAACGAGATCTGGGCCTGGCTCGAGCCGCGTCGCAGCGGGTTCGACCTCACCGTGAGCAAGGTGTATCGCGTCGCCGGCAGCGGCGTGATGTGGGCGGCCCGCGCGGTGGGGCTGGCCCGCTCCGAATCCGAGCGGCGCGAAGACTTCTCGGCTCGCGAACTGGCCGCGCTCAAGCAGGCCCTCGCAGACTTCGTGGAGCGGCTCGAAGATGTCGCGCGAAGCAACGAGCGGTTGGGCGGAATTCTCTCCAAGGTGCTCGTCGGCGGCGACCGGGCGGCGTGGTTCGCCGACCTCGAGCGCCGCCATGCCGCACTGCCGATCGTGTCGGAAGACTACCGGGCGTTCGTGCGCGGTGAACTCGATCGCTTCGCCAAGGAGAGCCCCGAGATGGTCCGCTGGATCGTGGCGGGCTTGAACGTGGGCGCGGTGGCTCGGCCGGCGATCACCGTGGGCCTCGGCCTCGCCGGCGCCGCGGTCGTGCCCGCCGCGGCGGCGACGGCGGGCGGCCTGACGACGCTCGTGCATCACGTCGGCGACGTGGTCGTCGGCACCGCGGCGACGCTTGCGGGCGAAGGGGCGCTCGGCCTGACGATGGCGGGGCTCAAGCCGCTGCTCGAGCGCCTGTTCGCCGGCTGGTCGGCCGAGCGCGGCCGAGTGCTCGCCGAAACGCTGCACGATGTGGTGCTCGGCGACAGCGTCGAGGAGATCGACCGGCTCGCGGCGGCCGCGGCGCGGCCTGAGGTGGCGGACGCCAGGCGGCTCTTGCTCGAATTGCGCCGGGAGTTTTCCAGTCCATGACAACCCCATCCCCCGATCTTGTCACGACCGCACCCCAGCCCGCCGCCGGCACCCCGATGCCTGCCGAGGGAGGCGCGGGATTCGACGACGCCGCGTTCGACGTGCTCGTGGCGGCGCTCGGGGCCTGGAGCGGCTCGCTGCCGGAGTGGCCGCCGGCCCAGCGCGTGCGCGGCGCCTGGGAGCAGATCGAGCCGCGGCTCGACCGGGCCCGCCGCGAACTCTCGCGCGTGCTCGTGGTGGGCGTGATCGGCGGCACCGGCACCGGCAAGAGCACGCTCGTCAATGCGTTGGCCGCCGGCACCGTGACCGCCGCGGGCGACGTGGCCCGCCCCACCACCACCACGCCTGTCGTCGTGGTGGCGACCGACGTCGACTGCTCGTGGCTGCCGCTCGAGCAGATGCAGGCCCGCGTGGTGCGGAGCGATTCCCCCGCGGTGGCCAACATCGTGCTCGTCGACTGCCCCGATCCCGACACGCAGGCCGACGCACCGGAGCCCGCGGGCGGCCCGCCCCGGCCGAGCGACTCCAATCGCAACCGCGACCTGCTCGAGGCCGTGGTGCCCGCCTGCGACGTGCTGCTCGTCGTGGCCACCGCGCAGAAATACCGCTCCTGGATCGTGGCCCGCGAACTGGCCGCGTTCGCACCCGGCCGGCCGCTGTTCTTCGTGCAGACGCACGCCTCCCGCGATCCCGACATCCGTGCCGACTGGCGGTGCGAGCTCGAGGCGCAGGGGTTCGACGTGCCGCGGATCTTTCGGCTCGACGCCGTGGAGGCCGCCCGCCGCTCGGCCGCCGGCATCGAGCCCGACGAGGGCTTCCGCGAGCTCGTGACGGCCATCGACGAGGAGCTCGTGGGCCGTGCGGCCCGGCGCGTGCGCCGCACGGGAGCCGTGGATCTTGTCGACTGGTTCGCACGGCAGGCAGGCCGCGAACTCGACCCGGTGCGCACCGCCGTGGCCGATCTCGCCGTAGGCGTGGGCCGTGAACGCGGCCGGCTCGAGAGCCTGCTCGCCACGGCCGTCGCCTCGAGGCTGCGGGCGAGCCGCTCGGCCTGGCAGCGGCTGGTGACCGACGAACTCGTCGACCGCTGGCATGGCGGCCCGTTCGCGATGTTCCTGCACGTCGTGGCCGGGATCGCGGCCTTCTGGCCGCGGCTCAAGTCGGCCGGAGGTGGCTTCATCGGCCGGCTGCTTGCCGGCCAGCAGCCGGCGACGTCGGGCGACGGCACCTGGCAGATGGTGGAGGAACTCGGCCTCGGCGAGGCCGACGTCGAACAGTCGCGGAGCGTGCTTTCGGGCCTGGCAAGTCGGGCGCGGATCAGCCCGCCGCTCGTGGGCCGCGCGCGGCTCGACGACGCGCAGGTGCGGTCGACAGTGAGCACGCTGCTCGAGCGGACCGCCGCCTGGCTCGCCTCCGGAATCGACGCGATCGTGGCCGGGCGGCGCGGGCGGGTCGACAGCCCCGTGCTCCGCGTGGTGTGCGAGGTCGCGTTTACGTGCCTGCTCGTGGCGGTGCTCGTGCGGGCGGGATGGAACTTCTTCTACGGGCGGCTGTGGTCGGGCCGGCCCGTCGAAGGGCTGGCGTTCCTCGAAGAGGCGCTCGTGTGGGTGATCCTGTTCGGGCTCCTCCTGCGCTGGCTCGTGTTTGCCCGGCTGCGGATGGGCCTGGAGGGTGACATCCAGGCGCTCGTGGCGCGGCTACCGAAGGCCCGGCTCGTCGATCCCCTGCTCGCCGATTTTGCGACGGCGGCCGAGCGGGCCGACAGGTTCGTGGCGCGGGGCGACGAACTGGCCCGCGAGGCCGCGGCGGCGCGGGCGGGGCTCGCCGATCCAGCCGCGGGGCTTGGCCGGCTCCGCGGCGCGCCCGGATCATGATGCGGATGCCTCTCATTCGTTGGAAGCCATTCGTGCGGGCGTGCCTGTTCGCGGTGCTCGCGCCGGGAGCCGTGTCTGCCCCGGCGGCGGAACTCGACGCGGTCGTGGCCCGCGGCGAGCTCGTGTGGGCCGCCGACCAGGAGGGGGGCGGTCCACACGTGTTCCTCGATCCCGACGCCCCCGGCCGGCTCACCGGCTTCGAGGTGGAGCTTGCCGAGTTGCTCGCGGCGGAGATCGGCGTGAAGGCGCGCTTCCAGCAGGGCCAGTGGGATCGCCTACCCCTGCTCCTCGGCCGCTCCGTCGACTGCGTGATCAACGGCATCGAACTCCTGCCGGAGCGCCGGCGCGACTACGCCTGCTCGCGGCCCTACTTCGCCTACGGCCTGCAACTCCTCGCCCGCCGCGGCGGCCCGCTCGATTCATTCGAGCAACTCTTCACGCCCGGGCCGGGTGGCCACTGGCGGGTGGGCGTGCTCACGGGTTCGGCGGCGGAGGTGTTTCTCAGGTCGCGACACGACCTGGCCGTGGACGTGATCGGCTACGACGGCACGATCGACTCGATGGAGCAGGTGCAGACCGGCGTGCTCGACGCCGCGCTCATGGACGACTGCATCTTCAACTTTTATGCGGATCGCTTCGCCGGTTTGCAGTCCGTGGGCCGGCCCCTCGGCGGCGGCTACTATACGGTGCTCACGGCGTGGGATACGCCGAAGCTCTCTGCCGCGATCGACGCGGCGATCGGCAGGCTCGTCGCCGACGGCCGCCTCAAGGCGCTCTACGACCGCTGGGACCTCGCCGGCCGCCAGCAGATCCTCGCGCTTCGCGATGCGACCGAGATTCCCGTGGCCGAGCGCCGCACGTTCAGCCAGCTCGTGGCCATGACACTGCCCCTGCTCCTGTCTGCGGCCGGCATGACGCTGCTCCTCGCCTGCCTGTCGTTTCCGCTGGCGATCGCGGCCGGCCTGGGCGTGGCGATCGGGCGGCTTCATGGCCCGGCATGGCTGCGGCCGCTGCTCACGGCCTACGTCGAGGTGGTGCGCGGCACGCCGCTCATGCTGCAGCTCTACGCGATCTTCTTTCTGCTCCCGAAGGTGGGCCTTGCGCTTCCAGCACTCGTGGCCGCAGTCGCCGGCCTCGCGCTCAACTATTCGGCCTACGAATCGGAGATCTACCGCGCGGGGCTCAAGGCCGTGCCGACCGGGCAGTTCGAGGCGGCGCTGGCGCTCGGGATGACGAAGTGGCAGGCGCTGCGGCACGTGATCGTGCCCCAGGCGGTGCGGCTTGTGATGCCGCCGGTGACCAACGACTTCATCGCGCTCTTCAAGGACACGAGCGTGTGTTCGGTGATCACCGTCATCGAGCTCACGAAGCGATACAGCGTGCTTGCGCTCTCCACCGGCCGGATCGTGGAATTGGCGGTGGTCACCGCGATCCTCTATCTCGCCATGAGTTGGCCGCTCTCCCTCCTGTCGCGCCGATTCGAGAGCCGGCAGGAGCAGCGGGCATGATCACGGTCGCCGGGCTGGGAAAGATCCGCGGCGGTGCGCCGGTGCTTGCCGACGTGAGCCTGCGGGTGGCGGAAGGCGAGGTGATTGCGGTCGTGGGACCTTCGGGCGGTGGCAAGAGCACGCTCCTCCGCTGCCTCAACGGCCTCGACACGTTCGACTCGGGCGCAATCTCGATCGCGGGGCACACCCTGGCCGCGGGCCCGCAGTCGCCGCGGCTGCTCGAGCGGGTGCGCCGCGACGCGGGCATGGTGTTTCAGCAGTTCAACCTGTTTACGAACCTTTCGGCGCTCGACAACGTGGCCCTCGCGCCGCGGGTGGTCGCGGGCCTGGCGGCCGAGGAGGCTCGCCGGCGGGCCCACGCTCTCCTCGACCGGGTGGGGCTCGCATCATTCGCCGCCGCCCGCCCGGCGACGCTCTCCGGCGGCCAGCAGCAGAGGGTGGCGATCGCCCGGGCCCTGGCAATGGAGCCGAAGGTGATTCTGTTCGACGAGCCGACGAGCGCCCTCGATCCGGCGATGTCGGCGGAGGTGCTCGACG
>CAZDTC010000135.1:0-6225 GCA_964508125.1 uncultured Candidatus Kuenenia sp. | reverse complement strand
TCGTCGCGCCGGCTAGTGCCGCCGCCGTGCCCGTGGTTTCGAGCGTGCCCACGTTCACGGTGACGGGGCCGGAGAACGTGTTTGCCCCGTAGAGCGGCTGGAGCAGCGTGGTGCCGGCGCCGGCCTGCACGATGCCGAGCGAGCCCGTGAGCGACGTGTAGAAGGGATACACGGGGATGGTGCCGGGCTCCGCGGCATACTGCTGCGTGAACTGCACCGTCGCGTGGCCCGCGCCGCCGGTGAAGACCCGCGCGCCGACGAAGGCGCCGTTGCTGCCGGCGCCGTTCCCGATTACGACGGTGCCGGTCGAGCCGGCGGCCTGCGCAATCACGACCGGCGCGTCGGTGCCGCTCGCGCCATTGAAGCCGCCGAGGGTGAGCGTGGAACTGCTCCCGAGGCCGAGCGTCGCCACGTCGCCCGCGTTTTGCCCGACCGTCACCACCGTCGTGCCCTGCTCCATCGCCCCGGGGGCGATCGCGAGTGTGCCAGAATTCACCGTCGTGATGCCGGAGTAGTAGCTCGTGCCGGTGAGCGTGAGAGTGCCATTGCCCGTCTTGATGATGCCCCCTTGGGCGTTGGGATCATTGGCGTTGTTCACAACATTCGGGTCGGCGAGATTGCCCGCGCCGCCGAGCGAGGAGACGCTCAGAGTCGTGGCGACATCGAAGGTGACATTCGCGCCGAGGAAGACGTCCGTGCCGTATGCGGAGCCTTGGTTTGAAGAGATGGTGGTGCCACCGGCCACGGAATTGCCGGAGAAGGTGCCGTTCTGCACGGTGACGGTGGCTCCAGGCATGACAAAGAGCGCACCGCCCGCGCCCAGGCCGCCGCCGCCGATGCCGTTGCCTGCGTCTCCGTCGCTCTGGGCATTGGCCGCGCCAAAGCCTCCCTGGCCCAGCGCGTACGAGGGGCCGGCGCCGCCACCCCCACCGCCGAATCCGCCAGTTCCGCCATCCAAGGATCCCGAGCCGCCGCCGCCGCCAAATCCCCCATTGCCTCCACTGCCATAGCTGCCCCAGTTTGATCCGCCGCCGCCGCCGAATCCGCCATTGCCGCCGTTATTAGGAGAGTCCGAGTTGCCAAAATAACCGCGGCCGGCCGCCACGCCGCCGCCGCCGCCTGTGCCGGGATAACCAAAGGACGCCAAGCCGCCGCCGCCGCCGCCGCCGCCGTTTGCTCCCCCGGGTCCGCCATTCGTTGAGGAGCCATTGCCGCCCGCTCCGCCGGAGAGGCTCGCGCCACCTACGGCTCCGACATTGACAAAGGCTCCCGCAGAGCCGGGCGAGCCGTTGTTGCCACTCAGGCCGCCTGCTCCGCCATTCGCCCCCGCGCCGAATCCGCCGCCGCCTTGGCCGGTATTGTCGCCCCCGGATTGCGAGCCATTTCCTCCCATTCCGCCGCCGGAGCCTGCGCTGCCCGCGCCGCCCACCGCCTGGTTCCCTGAGAACGTCACGGAGCTAAGGCTGACCACCGGCGCGCTAAGCCCCTGCGCCGCGATCGTGGCCGAGCCGGAAACAGGATTCACCCCGCCATAATAACTACCGCTGCCCACAAAAATGGCCCCACCGAGCCCCGCGCCACCACCGCCGCCGGAGCCGCCCGCGGCATTCCCATTCGTGATAGAGAGGTTGCTCATCCCCACCGTGCCGCCGGCGATGAAGAACGCCCGATCGGCGTTGTTCATGTCGATCGTGTAGCTGTTGCCCACGATGTTCACGTTGGCATTCACGATCCACTGGCTCGAGCCAGAGATATTGCCCGCGAGCGTGATCGTGTTGAGTAGGCCCGGATTCGTGACGTTGTTGTTGAACGCCCCCGCGAGGGCCGCGGTGAGATCGGCGGCATTCGAGACGCTCCAACTCGTCTGTGCTGCGGCCGGGCGGGCCGCCGCATAGAGCGCGACAAGAGAGATGAAACAGGCCGGGATACTGCTGCGCATAATGAATCTCAAGGTGGAGTCCAAGCTTCAACGAGAACGGCAATGCCGCCTCGCCATTCAGCCGCAATCACACCCTCGAAAATATGCCGTATTAGCCACAAGCCAAGCGATCGGCTCGAAAATGTGACGAATCGGGCGCGCGTAGGGACGAAACGGGCGCGTCGAAAAGGGTTCGACAGCGGGTGCGCTACATCCGCTCGGGTACGCGGATGCCGAGGAGCTCGAGCCCGCGGCGTAGCACTTGGCCCGTGAGATCGCAAAGCGCGAGCCGCGCCGTGCGCTCTGCGCCTTCGGCCTTGAGCACCGGAAGCGCGTCGTAGAACGACGAATACGCTCCTGCGACGTCGAAGAGATACGCCGTGAGCACGTTGGGCCGATAGTCGGCCTCCACGTCTTCGAGCGCCTCGCCGAATCGCGTCAGCTTCATCGCGAGGGCCCGCTCGCGCGGGTCTGACAACAGCACGCCGTCGCAGGCCCGCCGCACCGCCGCACGATCGATGCCGCCCTTCGCGAAGATGCCCTCCACCCGGGCCACGGCATACTGCATATAGGCAGCAGTGTTGCCCTTGAGCTCGAGCATCTTGTCGAAACTGAAAACGTAGTCCGTCGTGCGGTTCTGCGCGAGGTCGGCATACTTGATGGCGCCGATTCCCACGGCCTCGGCGATCCGCCGCCGCTCGGCCTCGGGCATGCCCGTGCCCCGCTCCTCGTCGGCTGCCGTCACCACGGCGAACGCCCGCGCCACGCCCTCGTCGAGCAGGGCCTCGAGGCCCACGGTGTCGCCCGCCCGCGTCTTGAATGGCTTGCCGTCGTCGCCGAGCACGGTGCCAAACGCGACGTGGACGAGCGATACGTCTTTCGCATCAGGCAGCCAGCGCCGCGCCGCCTCGAACACCTGCTCGAAGTGCTGGCTCTGCCTGTGGTCCACGACGTAGAGCACGCGGTCGGGCTGCCAGTGCTCCATCCGCCACTGGATCGTGGCGAGATCCGTCGTCGCATAGAGAAACGCGCCGTCGGCCTTGCGGATCAAAAGCGGCGGCTTTTCCTCGCCATCGAGAAACACGCCCACTGCCCCACGGCTCTCGCGGGCGAGCCCCTTCGCTTCGAGGTCGCTCACCACGCCGGCGAGCATCGGCTGATAGAAACTCTCGCCGAGTGTCTGGTCGAAGGAGACATCGAGCCGCGCGTAGATCCGGTCGATCTCACGGCGGCAGACCGGCATGAACTGCTCCCACAGGCCGCGGTTCTCGGCGTCGCCCTCGTGGAGCTTCGCCGTTTCGAGGAGCACCTCGCGGCCGGCGTCGGGATATTGTGCAGCGAGGGCCGCAGCCTGGGGGTCGGCTGCCAGTTCCTCTGGCTTCGCATCGGCCACCTTGCGCACGAGCCGGTAGAGCCGGCCGAGCTCGGCGGTGGGATCAGCGGCAAACGCGGCGTCGTCGCGGCAGTGCTTCCAGCCCCAGAGGATCATCCCGAACTGCGTGCCCCAGTCGCCAAGGTGGTTGTCGGTGATCGTGGCGTGCCCGCGGAAGTTCAGGATCCGGGCGAGGGCGGCGCCGATCACGGTGGAGCGGATGTGGCCCACATGCATCGGCTTGGCGACGTTGGGCGACGAGTAGTCGACCACGATCGTCTCGGGATCGGCCACCGGCGTCACGCCGAGCCGCGCATCACCACAAGCCTCGGCCAACGCCCTCGCAAGCGCGTCGTCGCGGACCTTCAGGTTGATGAACCCCGGCCCGACCGGCTCCGTGGGCTTCTCGAACACGTCGCCCACGTCGAGCCGCTCGATGATCGCGAGGGCCACGTCGCGCGGCTTCTTTCCGGCCCGCTTCGCGAGCGCCATCGCCATCGTGCCGGAGTAGTCGCCAAACTTCGCGTCGGCCGTCTCGCGCACCTGCTCGAGCAGGCCGGGCAGGTCGTCGGGCCCGAGCGTCACGACCCCATCGGCCGCGAGCCGCCCGAGCGCCGCGGCAAACATCCTCCGGGCCTCCGCCCGAAACTGGCCGCTAGCCATCGCGGGCCGCCCCCGCGGCGGGCACGGCCACCGGCTTGGCCCCGCTCCAGAGATGCTCGAGATCCCAGTATTCTCGCGACTCGGCGTCGAAGAGGTGCACGACCACGTCGCCATAGTCGAGCACGATCCACCGGCCCTCCTCGTAGCCCTCCGCCCCGCGGCGCCGGTCGTGCAGTTCATCCTTCACGACCTTCGTGATCTCGTCGGCCATGGCGTGGATCTGCCGCTGGCTCGTGCCCGTCGCGAGCACGAAGTAGTCGAACACTTGCGTGAGCTCGCGCAGATCGAGCACCTTCACGTCGGTGCCCCGCGTCTCAGCCGCCACCCGCGCCGCCGTGAGCGCAAGCGTGCGGGCCCGGTCGGACGAGCGATTCGCTGGAGCGGATTGTGCGGCGGGAGTCATCGAGGAACGCTGCTTGTGTTGAAGTGACTCTTAGGAGTGTAGCCCATCCATGCGTCGCGCATAGCGACGTGCAGAGAGACTCGGCCGGACTCGATCTCGCCGGCTTCGGACTCCCCGAAGCCTCCTCAACTGGAAACGGGGAGGTGGCGGAGACGGTCGGTGCGATGCGGAAGAGCCGACGGGTAGATACGCGGCTTACTCCGAGCGCACCATCACAGTTGAGACTGGACTAGCGATCACCCTCGGCGATGGAGCAGCGTACCGCCGGCTCCGACGCCGGATTGGGCGCGTTGACGTAGACACGCGGGACAATAGCCCCCGCTACCGGGCGCAGGCGCGGGTGGCGGCGAGGGCGATGCCGTGGAGGACGAGGTCGGGGATCTCGGTCGCGCCGGGCACCGCCGCGCGGACGGCGCCGCGCCAGCCGCCTGTGAGAAGCACCTCGGCGCGGCCTGCGAATGACGACTGGGCTTCGGCCACGAGCCGGGCGATCGCGCCGTGGATGCCGAAGCCGACGCCCGCCGCGATCGCGTCGCGGGTCGAGCGGCCGGGCATGGGGGGCGGCGGCGCCGTGCCGAGCGCGGCCACTTCCGGGAGCTTGCTCGTGCCCTCGGAGAGCGCGCGGGCCATGAGCGCCGGACCGGGCAGGATCGCGCCGCCGGCGAATGTGCCGTCGGCCGTCACCATGTCGACGGTGGCCGCCGTGCCGCAGTCGACGACGATCGCCGGCCGATCGGCGGCCTTCACGAGCACGGCCGCGGCCGCGCCGCAGAGGCGGTCGATGCCGACACGCTCGGGAGCGGCGAGGGCGAGCGCGAGCGGCAGGTCGGCGTGCGTGATCCGGCGCTGCCGCAGCGGCCGATGGCTCGTCGCCGACACGGCCGCGAGCGCCGCCTCGAGGCGGGCCGCCGCGGCGTCGTGGACGCTCGCCACGAGCACCACGGCCGGGCCGGGGGCCGCGGCCTGCAGCCACTCCTCGAGGTTTGCGGCGCGGAAGCCGTGGCTGTCGAGGTCGTGCCGCCGTGCGAGCGCCGGCAGGCGGCGCGGCTGGCCCTCTGCGATGCCGTGATCGGTGACGACGGCGAGCTTGATCCGCGAGTTGCCCACGTCGGCGAGCAGCACCGTGTCGCCCAGGCAGATGGCGGCAGCGGAGGGCGTCATGGCTCGGCACTCCGGATCCGATCCATCTCGGCGGCCACGGCGGCGATGAGCCGGTCGAGCCCCTGGCCGGTGACCGCGCTCACGGCCAGCACGTCGCGGCCGGTCTCGACGGCGAGCCGGGCACGCACGTCGATGGCGCCGGGCAACTCGGACTTGCTCACGATCACGATTTCGGGCCGGCGGCCGAGGTCTTCGTCGTAGAGCGAAAGTTCGGTCCGGATCGCGCGGTAGTTGGCCACCGGATCGCTGCCGTCGATCGGCTCCGGTTCCACGACGTGCACCACGATGCCCGCCCGCTCCACGTGCCGCAGAAACTCGTGGCCAAGCCCCACGCCCGCGTGAGCCCCCTCGATCAATCCCGGCAGATCGGCGAGCACGAAACTCCGGTCGCGGTCGACGGCCACGATCCCGAGCATCGGGGTTTTCGTGGTGAAGGCGTAGTCGGCGATCTCCGGGCGGGCGCGGGAGAGCCGCGAGAGGAGCGTGCTCTTGCCGGCGTTGGGCAGGCCCACCAGGCCGACGTCGGCGATCACCTTGAGCTCGAGCAGCAGCCGCCGCACCTGCCCCTTCTCGCCGGGCCCAAACTGGCGCGGCGCGCGGTTGGTGGACGTCTTGAAGTGGAGGTTGCCCTTGCCGCCGGCACCGCCCTCGGCCGCCACGATCGATTCACCGGGCGCCGCGAGATCCTTGAGCACGAGCCCCGTCGCC
>CAZDTC010000134.1:0-6290 GCA_964508125.1 uncultured Candidatus Kuenenia sp. | reverse complement strand
CTCCCACTCCGCCTCGTAATACTCCTCGAGGAAGTTCATGTCGCTGATCCAGCCGGCGGTGCCACGGGCCTGCCATCCGCCGCCGAGATCCTGCCGATGCCGCCAGAACGACCGACCGCGAAACGTGCGGCTCGGATAGCCTGGGTAGGTGAAGTCGCGGCGATAGAGGCCGAGGTTGTCCTGGCCGACGTCGCCGATGAACCACGCGTCGAGGATGCCGCTGGCAGGCGTGCCGAGCCCGAGGAACTCCGGGCGATTGTAGAGCAGCGACGTACCTCCGCCCGGACCGCGCAGGCTCAGATAATCGACATCGAAGTCCCAGTCGACGCCGTCCGGCGGCCGCCGCCACCCTAACACTTGGAAGGCATCCCAGCTCGTGAGGATCTGAGTGCCGAAGATCTGGTCGTTCTTCAACTGAAGATCGTTGATGTAAAACGTCGGCTTCTTGGCATTCGTCGCGAGCACGGGCCACCACAGCACCGGCACCCCGCCGAGCGTCACGGTGTTGCCACGGCTGGTGATGAACTGCTGGTGCTCGACGGCCGGCTCGCCCGTCACCGGGTCGATCATCGGCTGGCCCGAGGCGCTCGGTACGGGAATCTGCTCGTCGGTGAACTCGAGCTGACGGGAGCGAAACTCCCATGTGGGAACGCCGAGGCGGCTCGACGTGAGCCCCGTCTGCTGCGCGACGAATCGGCTGCGGTCGACCTGGCGGAGCACGTCGGCCCGCAAGCGCACCACGCCCGAGTAGTTGTCGACCGGGGTGAGCACAGTGGCGCCCGTGATTACGCCGCTCGAACGCGGCACGTCGTAGAACATGCCCACGGCCTCGACCACACGCTGCCCCTGCCGGAAGATGACGTTGCCTTCCATGTAAAGCTCGAGTGGCGTGTCGGCAGCCTGCGCACTGGCCCCGCCAAGGTCGGGCTGTGCTTGGCCACGTGTCCAGAGCACGAGTCGGTCGGCCGAGATGTCGAGCGGGCCAGATGGGTCGACACCGTCGATCACGAGATTCACGCCGGAAGTGATCACGCCGATCCACTCGCCCCCCGAGGGGCTCGGGAACCAGCGCACGTTGAGCGGCACGCTCGAGCGAGGAAACGCGCGCAGGCGGCGCGTCTCTGCAATGACCGGCATCTGCGGGGCGGCCGCTGTGCCGAACTCGCTGAACTGAGCCTTCTTGACGGCCCTCTCGTCGGCCTTCTCGCCGCCGGCCGGACCGACAGTGGTGGACTGCTCTGCCGCCGTCAGCAGGATCTGATCATCGCCGTCGGCATCCTCGTATGCCGCCCGCTGCACGCCAATCTCAGCAGGAGCATCGTAGATCGCCGGTGTTCCCGTCGCCGGTACGATGCTCGTGAAGTCGAGGTCGGGGTCACGATAGGTCCAGAACCGTCCTGTCCAACGGCTCCCGCGAACCGTAGACGCGGGCGCGGCAGCGGCACCGGTTGCGGCCACGACAACGTCACCCGCCATCCGCACGAGCAACCCGCGCACGCGGGGCGTGGCCTCGTCCGCACCATCCTGCTCGGCGATGACGGACTGCTGCTCGATCCAGACAACGGCCTCGTGGCTGTGGGCCTCGGTCGCTCCCTGCACGATCGTCACACCGCCGGTGAGATGCCACACGTCGTACGACCCCTCCGTCCAGCGGGAGGCCTGCGTGGCGCGAATCGAGAGTTTTTCGCCCGGATCGACGGACGGCACTTCGATCCGACCGGCCTCCGCGATCGCGGCGGAAAGCCCACGAGCCGGCACCGCTGCGAGCACTCCCGCGGACGCAGTGTCGCCGACGGTGGGCTGCAGCGATTCCGCGCCGAATACGGTGGAGAGCCCGATGGCCATCGACGCCATCAAGGCCGCGACGGCCGAAGAAACGCGCGGGCGCGCGCGGATCCCCCACGGCAGGCTGAATCGCCGGCGAGATCCAGGCGCGAAAGGCTCGACGCGATGGTGCAAGCGCGGGTTCTGCGGGGTGCTGGGAGCGGTTCGAACCGAAAAGCGCGGGACTATAGAGGCGGCTTTTTTCTTGGGTCAAGGCGGGAGCATGCCCGGATCGTGCCCGTAAACGTTGCCGGCCAAGGGGTTACGGATCGGCTGGTAGCCGCGATAAGATACGGCGCTCGAGCATCATCCCTGCACCGGCGGACGCAGGCCCAGACCTCCCCATTTCCCAAGAAGTCGGCCATCACTTCCGCAGCCATCCCACCACCCCCCGCCCCGTCCGACTCCACAGAGCGCCCGGTGCGCCCCGTGGGTGAGCGGATCGCGGCGTGGCTCATCGCCCATCGCCGGATCCTCGCCGTGGTCGGGATCGCGCTGGCGGTCGCTGGAGTCGAACGCTCGCGGCAGCTCGAATTCGCCCGTTCGATCGACACCATGTTCGATCGGGCCGACCCGGCACTCGTGCCCTACCGGCGCATGGCCCGCGCGTTCGGCTCGAGTGAAGTCGTGCTCGCGGCGTACGACGCACCCGACCTGTTCACGAGCGCGGGCATCGACCGCCTCGGCGAAGTGACCGCGGCGCTCGAGGCCACCCCGGGGATCGCATCGGCGACGAGCCTCGCGAGCACGCCGCTGGGCTCTCGCATCATCGAGATCGACGCGAGTCCGACGGCCCGCAAGCTCGTGAAGCTCATGGAAGGCTACACGCTCGGCGCCGACCACCGCACCGCGGCGATCGCCTGCGTGCTCGCCCCCCCGGGCGGATCGCACAACGACAGGTCGCGGGGAGCGGCCCGCAGCCGGGCGACGAATCGAGCCGACACGATCGACCGCGTGCGGGAGCTCGTCGCGGAACTTCCGGGCGGCACGGTGGCGGGGGAGCCGGTCATGCTCCGCGACGGCTTCGCCATGCTCGAACGCGACGGCAACCTTCTCGGCACGAGCGCGGGCGTGCTGGCCGGGCTCGTGCTCCTCGTCTCATTCCGCAGTCTGCGCTGGCTCGTGGTGCCGATGGCCGTGGTCTTGCTGGCACTCTGGAGCACGCGCGGGATCTTGGCGGTGGCTGGGCTCAAACTCACGATGGTTTCGACCATGCTCTCGGCGATGGTCACCGTGGTGGCGATCGCGACCGTGGTGCACGTGATCGTCGAATACCGCCGGCAGCGCGAAGCAGGCTTCGAGCCCGAGGCGGCCCTGCGGCAGGCGATCACCCTGCTCTTCTGGCCAGTCGTGGGCGCCATCGCCACCGACATCGTCGGCTTCGGTTCGCTCGTGTTCAGCCGGGTCGGGCCCGTGCACGACTTCGGGATCATGACGGCAGTGGGAGCGCTGATGGTGCTCGTGTCGGCGGCGCTCGCCGTGCCTTTCCTCGCGCTCGCCGGGAGGTTCGATGCCGACCCTCGTCGCGCCTGGGGCGAGGCGGTGCTCGAACTCGGGCTCGACGGGCTCGTGAAGCGGATCGTCCGGCGGCCCGGACGGATTCTGCTGCTCTCGACGGCGGTCGTCACGCTCGCCATCGCCGGCATGCGCTGGCTCGAGGTCGAGACTGATTTTACCCGTAACTTCAGGCAATCCAGTCCGATCGTCGCCTCCTACGACATGATCGAATCGCGACTCGGCGGCGCCGGAGTCTGGGACGTTCTCGTGCCGGCGTCGGAACCGATCGACGGCACCGTGCTCGCGAGTCTCGCCCGGCTCGAACATCGTCTCCGGGAGGAGGTGACTGTGGTCGACGGCGCGGGAGCAAGGACCACTGCGCTGACGAAGGTGATGAGCGTGGCCGACGTGCTCGCGGCGATCTCACCGATCTCGCTCGAGCGCCTGGAGCAGACGAAGGTGGGCAACTGGCTGGCGGCCAGCGCGATCCGCCTCCTCGAAGAGCAACTGCCGCAGCTTGGGCGGGCGTTGATCGGGCACGATCCGGCCGATGGGTCGACCTGGTTGCGTGTGATGCTGCGGGCCCGCGAACGGCAGCCGGCGGCGGCGAAACGGTCCATCATCCAGGCAGTGCGCGGGATCGTGGCCGAGGAGTTTCCGGCTGCCGCCAACTCACCCGGCGGGGAGGTCACCGGCTTCTTCGTGCTCCTCGCGCAGCTGGTCGACCGGATGCTCGCCGATCAATGGTTCACGTTCCTGCTCGCGACGGCCGGGATTTTCGGGCTGTTGGCGCTTGGATTCCAAAGCTGGCTGTTGGCGGCGGTGGCCCTTGTGCCCAATGCGCTGCCGATCTTCGTGGTGCTCGGCCTGATGGGCTGGGCGGGTGTGCGGATCAACATGGGCACGGCGATGATCGCGGCGGTTTCGATGGGGCTCTCGGTCGACAGTTCGATCCACTACGTGGCCGCCTTCCGGCGCCGACTCCACGATGGCCAGGCCTTCGCGGCGGCCCTGGAAACAGCCCACCAGACCGCCGGCCGGGCGATGGTGTTCTCGACGCTCGCGCTTGTCGTCGGCTTCCTCGCGCTCACGACGAGCGGTTTCATCCCGACCGTGTCGTTCGGGGCCCTGTCCTGCCTCACGCTCATAGGCGGCCTGTTGGGAAACCTCGTCGTCCTGCCGGTGCTCCTCTCATTGCTCGCGCCCTGGCTCGCCCCGGGCTGCGGAGAACGCGCGGAAACGCTACAACACGCGTCGTCGACCCGCTAGCGAGTTTCTCGAAAGGCCGCCATGACCACCGAATCCAACGAGTTTTCGCTTCGTCGCGGCGGCCACGACATCGTGGCTGCGCCCTCCGCCCGAGCTGAGTCGACCGAGGCCGACGCGCTCGTGCTGTTCCTTGTCGAGGGTGGCGTAGGGTCGGGCGCCTGCGCCGACGTCGATCACGCGACCGGCGGGCTCCTCAGCCGCCTCGTCAAGGCCGGTGATCTTTCCGGCAAGCGGTTCGAATGCGTGCCGATCCTCGCGCCGCCCGGCATCCGCGCTGCGCAACTGCTCGTCGTCGGGATCGGCAGGCGGGAGGATCTCGACGCCGGCACGCTCTACCGGGCCGCGGCTTCGGCCACCCGGCAGCTCGCGGGCCGGCCTCGATCACGCGTGGCACTCGTGGCGGACGCCGCGTGGAGCACCCGCCAGATCGAGCAGGCGGTGGCCGGCGGAGCCGTGGGCATGGTGGGGCAGGATCTCTACCGGGCCGAAAGGAAGCGCACCCCGATCGGTGAAACGATCTGGATCGGGGTGACGCCCGACGTAGTCGAGCGCGGCATGGTCATCGGCGACGGTGTGAATCTCGCGCGGAGGCTCGTCAACACCTCGCCCGACGACATGTATCCCCAGACGTTCGCCGAGGAGGCCGCGGCCGTCGCCGGCCGCACCGGCATGGAGGTGACGATTTGGGACGAGCATCAGCTGGCTCGCGAAAACTGCCGTGCGATCCTCGCAGTCGGCCGGGGCAGCCACCGACCACCACGGCTCGTCATGCTCCGCTACAGGGGCGCGGGCCGTGGCGATGACCCGCCCGATCTGGCACTCGTCGGCAAGGGTGTGACCTTCGACTCCGGCGGCCTGTCGCTCAAGCCCTCCGAGTCGATGCTCACCATGAAGTGCGACATGGCCGGCGCCGCCGCCGTGCTCGCTGCCGCAGCCACGATCGCGGCGCTCAAGCTCCCCGTACATCTCGTGGCCGCCGTCGGCTTGGCCGAAAACATGACCGGACCGGCAGCCTACAAACTCGGCGACGTGATCACGGCCCGCAACGGCACCACGATCGAAGTCCACAACACCGACGCCGAGGGCCGTATCGTGCTCGCCGACGTGCTCGACGTGGTGAAGGGGCTCGGCCCGAAGCGAATCATCGACGCCGCCACGCTCACCGGCGCCTGCATGGTGGCCCTTGGTTACGATGTCGCCGGCCTGTTCACGAACGACCAGCCGCTCTGCGATGCGCTCGCCTCCGCCGCCCGCTCGGTGGGCGAGCCCGTCTGGCAACTGCCGATGTACGCGGACTACGACGACCAGATCAAAAGCGAGGTGGCCGACATCAAGAACGTGGGCGAAGGCCGCTGGGGCGGCGCGATCACGGCGGCCAAGTTTCTCGAACGGTTCGTGGGAGGCATCCCCTGGACCCACGTCGACATCGCCGGCCCGGCCTTCGCGGAGAAGCCGCGACCCTGGACCGACGGCGGCGGCACGGGCGCCATGGTGCGCGCCTTCGTCGAATTCGCCCGCGGCCCGTAGGACAGGCTTCAGCCTGTCATGGCTAGTGAAGCGCACCGGCGCGCTTTGACGAAACTGTCAGCGCCCGCCGGCGAGCACCGCCGCGATGCGGGCCTTTGTCACTGGCTCAATCACGCCATGCTCGGTGATGATCGCGCGAATGAGTCTCGCGGGGGTAACGTCGAAGGCGGGAT
>CAZDTC010000133.1:0-6307 GCA_964508125.1 uncultured Candidatus Kuenenia sp. | reverse complement strand
AAACGACTTGTGGCCCTCGCCGGTCGGGTCGGCCGACACCGACAGCACCGATGACGGACAGAGAATCGTCGGAATGCGCGCCTTCTCCCAGACCGTTATGTTGTGAAACCAGCCGACATGCACGCCCGGCGTCTGCAGGTCGAGCGACTGGTAAACGTCGTTTTGTTCCATGAACGGCAGGAGCGCCACCCACTGCGAATAGCCCCACCGCTGCTCACCATTTCCGCCACCCGTCACCGCCCACATGTCGGTGCCACAGCCGCCGGAAGGAAAAGCCTGCTTTGCGCTGTGATGGCTCTGCAGCGCGAGCCCCTGCTGCTTGAGGTTGTTTGCGCACTGCGACCGGCGTGCCGATTCTCGCGCGGTCTGCACTGCTGGCAGGAGGAGGCCCACGAGCACGCCGATGATCGCGATGACGACGAGCAATTCCACGAGCGTAAAGCCGCGGCATGAGCGATCGCCCAGATGTGGCTGGGCGGCACTCCCCGGCCTCAGATCCAGCCAGAGCACTCGTGAGAGACTCACTGCTGGTCTCCAGTGGATACCCTCGGCGGCATCCCTTGCCGGCCTGGATGATTCGGCTTTTGGAGCGGTCAGGCAGGGGTCATCCGCTTCCGACGAGCATACGCCAGAAGACCGAACAACGCCGTGCCCACGAGCGTCACCGTTCCCGGCTCCGGCACGGCGGTGACGGCCGTCACGTTGAAGTTATCCACTTTATTGACCAGCGTCTGGCCGGCGTTCGCGTTGGCCCAGAAGGTGATGTAGTTGTTGGAAAATCCGCCTCCCGACTTCGTGTAGCTCCACAGCGGTGATGCAGCACCATCGACGAACAGGGCGAAATCTGTTTGCCCCGAGCCATTCCACGGGTTTCCGTCCGTCGGATCGGAAATTCGGAATTCGACGCGGTGTGCCACGGCCGAATTCGAATTGTAATTGAATCCTGTGACGTACGAACTGGAGTCGTATGCCTGGAATAGCGAGTTGCCGAAAAAAATCGCGCCCAGTTGCGGCGTGTTGGCGGTGGGCGCGGAATTCATATTCCCCGATGCGATCGTGAACCCCAACCAGGACGAGTTCCCCGGGTCATTCGCGGATGGAAAGATGTCGGCGGAGATCGAGACATACCCGCCAGCCCCGGGGTCTTGGTTGAAATTGGCTCCCGCCCATACAACGCCGCTGTTGGCGGTGGGAGCCCCGGTGCCGTCGCTCTGGCCAATAATCCAAAGCATGTTGTCGCCGCCGGCACTGACGTAAATAGCGTTGCCGGTTGACCCATAATTCATCGGGGCGAGCGAACCGGTCTGCCGGGTGTTGAGATCTTGATTGAGGCCAATCTCACTGGCGCTGTCAAACGTGTCGTTCAACAACAGGATCGTGTCGCCTCGACTCGGCGACGCAGCGGTTGCAGACAGGAACGCGGCCAGTGCCGAAAACACGAGTATCGACTTCACGAACGTGTACGGATGTGCAGCCATGTCTTGCCTTTCTTTCATCCTGCGTTTGCGGAAAATTTCGCTGATGTTTCCCCTAACCAACCATATCATAACTTGGGCGGGCCATGGGATGCAAGGAAATGGCGAAAAATTGTGCCCCCGGGCACGAGCCCTCGCAAAATGCCTGTGTTTTGCGGGTTTTTTGGCCCCGCCGCACAGCATCAGCGTTCGACGATGTTGCGGGCCCCTTCGTCGCGGATCGCGCGGGGGGTCGGCGGATCGAAGATGTTGCCGGCCACAGTGTTGTCATCGGCGAAGTCCCGGTCGTCGACGCTCGATCCGAAGGGGTGGCCGCCGTCCTGCCAGCAGTAAGCGCGGTTGCCGTTCCGCGACCCGAGGTGAATTACCGACTGGAACGGCCGAAGCGTCCGGGTGTCGAACCAGTTGTCACGGATCACGTTGCCGTGCGGGGTCTGGTGCCTGACCGTCCCTGCCTCGCCGCAGTTGCGATAGAGACAAATGCCGCCGAAAGGAACGTTCTCGAACCGGTTTCCCGAGATCACGTTGTCCGCAGATCCATCCACGGCAATCACCTCGCGTGATGCCCGCATCACGAGGGTGTTGCCAGTGATTCTGTTTCCCGCACTTTCGCAGTCGAGATAGATCGTCGTGGAGGCACCCCAGCCGGTGATGCGCGAGTGCTCGAAGACCACGTTCGTGACTCCCGGCGCGAGGTACAGCGGGATGACGTGGGTGGCCTCGATATCGACGCCGGAGATGCGGATTTTCGTGGGGGCCGAGTCCTGAGCCCGCTGGGTATGCCCTTCATGGTGCGATGATTCCCGCACTTCGTGAGCTTCGCCGTTGCGGCCGAGGCCCACGATGCGGATCGCCCCATGAATCCGGCAGTTGCGAATCGTGATATTTTCGGGCCGTTCCCATCCAGCGGCCGTCTTTTCGGATTGAATCACGAACTCGGTCAACGCGCCGCCGTTGAACCAGCCCCCGCCACAGTCGATGACCGTGCCGCTGGCAGCTGTTCCGGAGAGTACGATGCGCTTCAGGGGGGGATGCGGGATGCGCTTGTAGATCTCGGAAGGATGGAAGAGGGTTGCATAGACACCGATCGCCACCATGAGCAGCAACAAAGCGGCAACGGCCGCGGCAGTCGAGTAAAATCTGCGTTGAAAAGCGGTTGCCATGCGCAGCGCTCTGCCGGCCTCAGCTCTTCCCTCGTTCCGGCCGCCGGCACGAAGCGATGCTTTCGCTTCACGGCGCGGTGTTCGGCCGAAGCGATCGTAGGGCGCGGCGATTGGTTTGTACACGCGCGTTCAATACACTCGCTCTGTCATTTCACGGCTCAACTTGAGGTTCATCGTGCCGCCCCGAATTTCAATGGGTCTGATATGGATAGCCGAGTGGGTGATTGGTCTTGGCGCACCGTTTGCCCAGCTGATGTCGCAGCCGACCGTGGCCGCGCCGCCCCCTGCTTCGCCGATGGGTGCGTTTTCGTTCGCCCCAAACCAGCTCGCGGGCTCGCCTTGGTATCGGCCCGGCGATCTCAGCCGAGCGGTCAATGGCCATCTCGACGAGTCGTTCGGGCAGCGGGAGCGGTGGCCGGCCTTGCTCGAAAAACTCAAGCAGCATCACGGGGCATTCGGCATCACCGCGGCGGAGATCGGCCACCTGTCATCAAGCGCGGGCCTGCTTGCTCTGCTCCACGACGAGGGCATTCCGGTGTGCGTGGAACTCCCGGCGTTCACGCAGCCGCTCGATGCGGCTGCGCTCGCCCGGGCGGAAATCCTCGGCGAGGCCGTCGAGGGCGTGAACATGTTTTCCAGCACTTTTCGCATCGACGCTCCGCAAGAGCGGCCCGAACCATTCGGCAAGGGCTGGTTCATGACGCGCGACGGCACGCCCTTCATCCCAGACGAGATCGTGCTCGACGAGCGGGTGCCAAACCTGCTGCCTGAGTTCGACGCAGCTGTGCTTTCTCAGACGCCGGGCACTTGGAAGGAACGCAAGCAGGCCGCCCGCCGGCAGAGCCCGTTCACCGTTTCCCGTCAGCCCTACGACCGCTTGCTGCGCTCCCTGATGGAAGATTACGTGCACTACCTCGCCGTGGCGCGGGCCCACTGGGGCCCACGGATGCCCGCGGTGAGCCTGCACTGGAACGTCAATCCCGGGTGCGAATGGCGGGATGAACGCGGGCTCGATGCCATCCACGCCGCTAATCCGGCCTGGTGCAAGACGCCGGAGGAGTTCCATCACCTGGTGTTCACGGCCCCCCAGTACAACTCGGTGCGGTATCTCCAGCAACTGCTCGACGTGCTGGAGCACGCCGGCATCACGCCGCGCACCGTTTTCATGGACGTTGACTGGCTCTACAGCGTGCCCTACGTGACGGAAACCCTGCGCCGCCACAAGTCGTCGCTCGCGGCCCGCCGCGTGCAGATGGGCATCAATCTTGTGGAAGCCGCCCTCGGCGAGCACGACGAACTTGTCTACGACGGCCAGACGCTCTTGCGTCGCGCCGCGCCGAACACCCCACCGAACGTGCTGTACGAAAACACGCTCGTCGCGATCGCGGAATACCTGCGCGGAAGCGGCATCTACGAGCCGGGAATGCAGATCCGCATCGGCAGTTGGTCGCGGCGCCCGGCGGAGACAGGAGCCGAAGTCGACGAAACCAAGCCCGGCTCAATGGCCCACGCCGCCAACCGGATCATCGACCTGCTCCAGCCCTGAACTGGAGAATCGCTTTTTTTCGCACACCCCGGCCATCCACCCAGCCACCCACCCTGACGCATCCGATGAAACACGCCCTCCCATTGCTGACCGTCCTGCTGCTCCTGGCGCTGCGAGCGGTGCACGCGGCCGAAGAAACAGGCGTCTCCTTCCGAACCACCGATGCGGATCTACAGCGACTGTACGACGCGGCAGAGTCGCTGGCCGCGTTGAACGTCGTCCAGTTCACGCCGAAGATGAGTGTGTTGGTGGAGGGCGGCGGCTACCAGGGGGCGTGGATCGAGACCCAGCCGATGGGCGGTGAGATGTATGCCAAGCGGAACCTCGAGGTTGCCCTCAACAATCAGTTGATCTTCCTGCTCGGGCAGCGTGCGGATGGCCGGTTGCCGGGCATGATCACCTCTGGCATCTCTGCCCGCACGTCGGGAAAGGATACGAATCCGCCGGAGGGAATGATCTGGATGCCGGAGCAGGATCTGCTCGCGTCCTTCGAGATGCTTCAGGGCTACTGCTTCCCCGACCCGGCGTGGCGAATGTATTTCTGGGCCGGCAAGGATCGCGGTTACCTCTCGCGGCTCTACGACGCTCTGGAGAAACACGACGCCTATCTTTGGCGGACGCGCGATTCCAACGGCGACGGTCTGCTTGAGACGTGGTGCGTGTGGGACACTGGCGAAGATCACTGCTCGCGGCTGATGACGCGCAACGCCCCGTCGCGCTGGCCTTTCGACTTCGCACCCGCCGGCGACAAACTGGCAGACCCCCAGGTGCCGGCTCAGTTCCAGAACTACTGGTTGGAACACCACCTCGAAAAGCTCTCCCCGCCCACGCGCGAGCAGGTGATGGTGCCCTTCGCCTCCATGGACGTCATGGCCTACAGCTACGAAGGCCGCGCGACCCTGGCGAAAATCGCGCGGGAGCTGAACAACGGACACGCGGCTCATTGGCAGAAGCAGGCCGAGGATGTCCGGCAGCGGCTCATCAAAGGCCTGTGGGATCCCGCACGCGCCGCCTGCTTCGACCGCGACCGTACCGGGAAGCGCCTCGACGAACTCATCCACAACAACCTCCGCTGCATGTGGTATGGCGTCTTCACGCAGGAGATGGCTGATGCGTTCATCAAGCATCATCTGCTGAATCCCGCCGAGTTCTGGACACCGGTGCCGCTCGCCTCAATCGCCGCCAACGATCCGCTGTTTCACAACTCGGGGGTCAACAACTGGAGCGGCCCGCCACAGGGATTGACGTTCCAGAGGGCCATTCGGGCACTCGAAAACTACGGGCATTACGCCGAGGTGACCCTCGTCGGGCAAAAGCTCCTCCCGGTGCTCATCCGCAACGGCTGCACGTTTCCCCAGCAACTCGATGCCGTCACCGGGGCGCCGTCCGGCCCGAAGCCCGATGGTTACGGCCCGATGATCCTCGCCGCGCTGGAATACAGTTCCCGGATGCATGGCATCCATCTCGATGTCGCCAACGATCAGGTGTGGTGGTCGGCAATACGTGAGGGCGAGGACTTCACCTCGAACCAGCGCTGGGGCGACCGGGCTTGGACGCTGACCGCCAAAGAAGGTCGCTTTACCGCCAGTGTCGGCGACAAACAGCGTTTCTCCTCCACGCGCGGCGTCCGCATCGTGACCGACCTCGATGGCGAGGTTCGGGAAATCATCGGCATCGTGCCCGGCCCGGAGACCGTTGAGCTCGAGATCGACGGTTCACGACATGAACTCACGGTGAAACCGAATCAGGTGTGGCGGCTCGACGGGGGGCAGCCGGTGCTCCTTCGCTCCGCACCGTTCGACTACCCCTATCGAGGCGAGGACCAGTGAGGGCAGCCCTGGCTTGGTCGGCAGCAGCGCGCGGGGCCGGAGTGGCCTGGTCGTGATCGCGCAGATCGGCATCTTTGCACACGTGGCGAGTTCGCCACGCTACGAGCGACGTTGGCTACAAGCTGAGCGCATGACGCAGAGCGTCGTCGATTTCCGCGATCGCCACGATCACCTGAGGCATTTTGCTCTTGAGAGCGTCGGCTTGGACTATTAAGGATAGCCCGGTCAATGGCACCTCCGCACCGGTCTTCGGGCTGATGAGCGACTCGTGAGCCTCGGGAGGAGCGGCCCGGG
>CAZDTC010000132.1:0-6332 GCA_964508125.1 uncultured Candidatus Kuenenia sp. | reverse complement strand
CGGCTGAACTTCACGACGTGCGGCCGCCCCTCGGGGAAGGGGAGCACGCCGGCGAGATCGAGCGAATCGGTGCGGTAGAGCAGCACCTGCTTCTGGCCGCAGACGGCCGCGAGCGGCGCCCACGGGCTCGTGGCGATCACCGCACAGGCATCGAGCGCGGGCGTGCGCAGCACCGGCTCCAACGGCAGACGGGCGGGCAACGGCTGCACCGCGGGCCGCTCGCCCGTTGGGGCCGCCATCGCAACGTCGACCTTCTTGGCGACGGCAGCCACGCTGCCCTTGTTTTCGAGCACGCCGCCGTCGATCCAGGCCCGCAGTACCTGCCGCTCCGGCTCCGGGATCGGCGGCGCGTCGGGCGGCATCTTCGGTTCGTCGTCGTGGTTGGCGACACGGAACAGATGGCTCGCCTTCGCGTCGCCCGGCACGATCACCTCGCCCGACCCGCCGCCGGCCATGATCCCGGCGTAGCTGGTGACGTCGAGGCCGGCCGTCTTCTTGTCGGCGTTGTGGCAGGAGCCGCAGCGCTGCCGGAGCACCGGCAGCGCGTTGTCGATGAACGTCACCTTCTCCTCGGCGCGGAGGGCGCCGCCGGCCACAGCGGCGGCACACGCGGCGGCCAAGGCGAGGCGGTGAAGGCAGGGTGGGCGACGCGTCATGATCAGTGGTTGAACACGAACTCTCGGGAGTTGAGAATCGCCCAGAAGCCATCCTCGAGATTGCGCTGGATGGCCGCTGGATCCTGGGCCGCGGGGTCCTGCAGGATCTCGAGCAGCGCCGTGCGCTCCTTCTCGGTGGGCATGCGCGTGAGCGTGCGCAGGTAGAGCTCCTCGACGATCTGCTCGGCGGAGCGCTTCTCGTCGAGCATCCGCTTGACCACGCCGCCGGAAGTGATCTTTTCCTGGACGGTATCGCCGTTGAGCAGGTGCAGGGCCTGCGAGAGATTCGGCTCCATCTTCACCTCGCAGGCGCAGGCCGTGCCCCGCGTGGCGCGGCCGAAGGTGGTGAGGAAGTAGGTGCTGGTGTTGCCGTCGGCGATCTGCACCGCGCGGGCCCCGAGCGGCAGGCCCTGAAACTTGTTTTGCGTGGTCGTGGCGGCCGTGACCACGTCGAGCAGCACCTCGGAGCGGATCCGCCGCAGGCGGGCCTTCGAGAAATTGCGGTCATCGTCGGCGTTGGTTTCGTTGGCCTGCGTCGAGCGCTGGTAGGCATTCGAGGTGCAGATCTCGCGGACGAGTTGCTTGAAGTCGTACTTCGACTCCACGAACCGTGTGGCGAGGACATCGAGCAACGCCTTGTTCACGGGCGGATTGCTCACGCGCACGTCGTCCACCTCGTCGACGATGCCGGAGCCGAAGAAGTGGGCCCAGACGATGTTGACGAGGTTGCGGCCGAAGTATTCGTTGTCCGGCGAGGCGAGCCAGTCGGCCAGCACTTCGCGGCGGTCGCGGCCCTTCGTGTCGGGCACGGCACCGCCGAGGAACTTCGGGGGCACGACGCGGCCGCCCACAGGATGCTTCACGTCGCCATTGCCGGAATTGAAGACGATCGTCTCGCGGGGATCCTCGCCGCGCTTGCGCCCGATCTGGGCGAAGAAGTTGGCGAAGCCGTAGTAGTCATCCATCGTCCAGCGGTCGAAGGGATGGTTGTGGCACTGGGCACACTGGATGCGCATCCCCATGAACACCTGCGCCAAGTTTTCGGCCGTCTTGAGCGTGTCTCGCTCGTGCTGGAAGTAGTTCGTGGCCGGCTCCGTGAAGGTGCCCCCCTTGGCGGAGAGCAGCTCGCGGACGAGCTGGTCGATCGGCGTGTTGGCCTCGATCCGCTCCTGGAGCCAGTTGTAGTAGAGGAGCATCGCCTTGTAGCTGACCTCGTTGGGCACCGTGCGGATCATCATCAGTTCCGACCACTTCATCACCCACAGGTCGACGAACTCCTTCCGCGACAGAAGCTGGTCGACGAGCGCGGCCCGCTTCTGGGGGTCGGTGCTCGCCATGAAAGAACAGTATTCATCGGAGGTCGGGAGCACGCCGCAGATGTCGAGGCTCGCCCGGCGGAGAAACTCCTCGTCGGTGCAGATGGCCGACGGGTTGATGCGCAACTTCTGCAGCTTGGCATGGATGAGTTCGTCGATCACGTTGGCCGCGGGCGGATTCGCCCACTGGAAGGCGAGGCCCTTGGGCAGCGTGATAAAGTGGGAGCCGACGGTGTGGGTCTCGAACCGGGCCATGACGAACGCCTCGCCGCGGTTGCCGGCGGTGACGAGGCCGGTGGCATCGACCTTGGCCGCATTGTCGTTGTTCGTGAGGAATACGGCGAGCGACGTCACGTCGCGTTCACGGCCATCCGCATACTTCGCCCGCACGGAGAGTTGCTGGGTGGCGCCCGTGCCATCGAGCACGCCTTCGGGCGGATCGAGCACCACCGCGACGACGGCCGGCACGGGGCCGGGATCATTTTTCGCGCCGGCGTCGAGCCAGCGCTTGAGCGTGGTGTAATATTCGTCGCCTGGCTTGATTCGAGCGCCGCCCCCGTGCGCCACGGCGTTGGTCGCCTTCGTGAGCAGGAGGCTCTCCGCGGTGAGGGCGAGGTTGATGCGCCGGCCGCTGATCTCACGGGTGATCCGCTGGTAATCGGCCTCGGGATCGAACCCGAAGAGCGAGAGCCGGAAGCCGTCCTTGCCGCGGGCGGCGCCGTGGCAGCTGCCGGCGTTGCAGCCACTGCGCATGAAGATCGGCATCACGTCGAGCCGGAAGCTCGGGCCGGGGTCCTCGGCCGCAGGCGCGGCACTGTGGCCAAGCAGCGCGAGGAGCAGCGCGAAGGCGGCGAGCGACTGCTGCGGCAAGCGATGTTGCAAAGGTTTCATGGTGTGGCTGCTCAACCCTCCTTCCTGCCGCCGGCCTGCTGGCGGAGTTTTTCCAGCCGCGAGAGCGGCTTGGCCGAGGGCGGTGCTGGCGGGGGCGGTGCCGCCGCCTGGGCCGGAGCCGCGGGCGCGGCAGGAGCAGGCTGGGCGATCTGCAGTTCGGTGGAGCCCCCCGACATCCGCGTCTGCGCGCCGTTGGCGGGCGTCACCAACTCCACGAACACCGACTTGTGGTTGCCCACCGGGCTCTTCGCGGTCGTGGCAACCTCGAACACGAGATCCTTCGTGTCCTTCGTGAATTTCAGCTCCGGCGCGGTCGCCTCCGGGGGCAGGCCGTGGAGCCTCGCGATCGCCTCGCCCTCGAACGGCCTCACGTGCGCGAGCGTGCAGGCGATCTGAGCCGGCTTGCCCTGCTCGCAGGAGGCCCGGGCGAGCGTCGCCGTGGTGAACGGCTCGGCCACCTCGAGCGGCGTCAGTGGCGACGACACCCACGCCGTGCCGCCCACGTCGGCCGCGGCAATGCAATAGACCTGCCAGGCGCCCACCGCCGCCTTGCCATCGGCGTTGATCTGGTAGATGCCCTCCGACGCCTCGGCGGGAATCGTGATCGACGGTGCCGCACCGACCCCGGGCGGACGAAACGGCAGCTCGACCGTGACGGGCTGCGTGAATCCCTCTCCGCGCCGCACGATCACCTTCAGATCGAGCGCGCCATTCTTCACGAGCGGAGCCTGCGGGGAAACGATCTCGACGTGGAACGGCACCGCGTCGATCACCGCCACGGCGAGCTTCTCGACGTCGCCGCTGTAATGGACGGCGTTGTTGGGGTCGCCGAGCACGAAGTCGGCGTGGTTCTTGAAGTGTCCACGGACCCCCGCCTTGCCCTCGGGATCCTGCTCCGTGACCTGCTTCGCCTCGAACGTGATCATTTTCCCGGCCAGCGGCGCGTCGGCCACCGCCTCGAAGATGACGGGCACCTGCGTCTGCCCGGCCTTCATCACCGGCGCCGTCATCGAGATCCCGGCCGGCAACTGGCCGCCCTCGAGCACGAGGTCGTTGTCGAAGTTTTCGCGTGCCGCGTTCACGAGCACGGCGTAGCGGTTGCCCCGCGGCACGAACACCGTCTGGCGTGTCTGCGAATAGCGGTCGATGCGGGGGATCGAGAGGGCAAGCGCCGGCTGCGCCGGCTCGAACTCGACGCGATACGTGAAGTCGGGCTGGCCGCGGCCAAGATGATCCTTGACCCGGAGGACGTATTCACCGTCCTCCGGAACATCGAACTTGTAGACCGAGTCGGGACCGTTCGCGTCGTCGTTGCCGCCCACGTTCTTGCCGTCGGCGTGCAGGATGTGGATCACCGAATCGAGCCCCGAGCGCAAGCCGCGGGCATGGCACTTCACCTGGAACGATTGCCCCTTCTTCGCACCGAACCGGAAATGGTCGACGTCGCCGGCATGGCCGATGGTGCCGTTGAACGCGAGCGCCGCGTCGCCGGAGGTGGCCGTCTTGATCTCGTCGTTGGGCTCCTGCTCGAGCGTGTTGCCGAAGCCCGAAATCCGAAACGGCAACGCCGAGGGGCAGATGCCGCCGTCGTCGGTGGCGAACAGCGGGTGGACGCCGCCGACCGGCACCGCCGGCACGTCGATCTCGCGCTCGATCGGCCCGGCGGCATCACCGAGGAACGTCACTTTCAGTTTCTCGCCGGCCTTGCCGCCGGCTGGATAGACGGCGGTGGGCCGCGGAAACGTGCCGATGTGCAGCCGATACCGCGATTCCTTGTCGCCCGCGTAGGACGCCTCCCGAATCTGCACGACGTAGCGGCCGTCTGCAGGCGCGACGAGCGAGAGGATGCCGTCCTGGAGCGTGGCGGGCGAGTCGTCGGCTGCCGCAAGTTGAAACCGTTTTGCATCGACGATCGCAATGAAGGGATCGAAGCGGTGGCTGCCCAACCGCAGGCCTTCGGCCTCGACGGAGAGCCGCTGCCCCTGCTTGAGTTCCACGGCGAAGCAGTCGAGGTCTTCGGTGTCGGCGATCCCGTGCACCGTCGTGTTGAGCGGCACCGCCTGCGCCTGCTCCAGCGAGCCGTTTGGCTCGACTTCATCGGCGATCGGCAGCGCGCCGACCCAGAACGAGCGGTATTCGGTGATCCCCGACTTCGCTCGCACGTGGACGATCTGCTCACCGAGCGGGCAGCCTTCGGGCACGTGCACAACGGCCTTGAACGAGTTGGCATCGACCGGTGTCAGCGATTTCACGGTGAGGCCATCCGCCGAGTGGAAGAGGATCTCTTCCGCGTCGCCGAGTCGGGCACCCATGAACGTAAGTTCGCGATCGCCGCCCCGCTGCACCCCGCGAGGCAGGATGAGCGCGAGTTGCGGAAACGAGGCGGCCGCGGGGAGAGCCTGGATCGCGACCGCGACGAACGCTACGACCATCAAGAATCGCAGGCGTCGTGAAGGCATCGGATGCTCCGGCATGCCGGGGGCGGGAGAAGCGGCTGGTCAGGTGATCAACGGGGCGCACACCTTCCCGCCGTCGACGATCTCGATGGGGCGGGCGCCCGGGGCCATCAACTCCTTGCGGGCATCGATGCCGAGCCGGTCGTAGATCGTCGTGGCCCAGTCCTCGACGGAAAGCGGGCTGTCCTCGGGTTCGCTGGCGGTCGCGTTGCTCGAGCCGTGCACGATGCCGGCCTTGATGCCGCCACCCGCCATCACGATTGAAAACACCTTCGGCCAATGATCGCGGCCCGCGGTCGGATTGATCTTCGGCGTGCGGCCAAACTCGGTGCCCACGCAGACGAGCGTCGAGGCCAGCAGGCCGCGGCGGTCGAGGTCGCGGACGAGCGCGGCGAACCCTTGGTCGAAGGGGGCCGCGTTGTCGCGCATGTTTTTCTCGATGGCGTCGTGGTGGTCCCAACTTCCGTAGTTGAGCGTGACGAACCGCACGCCCGACTCGATGAGCCGGCGCGCCAGCAGCATCCGCATGCCGGCGGGATTGCGACCGTATTCGTCCTTGACGGCGTCGGGTTCCTTCGCCATGTCGAAGGCTTCCTGCGCCTTGGCGGAACTGATCAGTCCGTAGGCCCGCTGATAGAACGTGTCGAGGGCGTCGAGCGAGTCGCTCTTCTCCTTCTGCCGAAAGTGTTCGTTGACGACGTCGAGCATCCGCCGCCGCTTGTCAAACCGGGCCACGTCGATGCCGGCCGGCAGGTTGAGGTCGCGAACCTGAAACTTGGGGTCGGCCGGATCGGCGCCGAGGCTGAATCCGGAGTAGGCGCTCGACAGGTAGCCCGAGCCCGCAAACTCGTTGGGGACGCTCGGGATGCAGACGTAGGCGGGCAGATTTTCGCGGGGGCCGAACTCGTGAGAGATCACGGAGCCGATGCTGGGATATTGGACCGCCGGGCTCGGCCGATAGCCCGTGAACATGTTGTGCGTGCCGCGCTCGTGGGCCGCCTCGCCGTGGGTCA
>CAZDTC010000131.1:0-6402 GCA_964508125.1 uncultured Candidatus Kuenenia sp. | reverse complement strand
TCCACTTCCTCGCCCTGCGGATGGACGCCCACGCCCAGCTCGAGATCCGCCGCTATTCCGAGACGATCGGCCACGAGATCGTGAAGCCGCTGTTTCCGCTCGTGTGGGAGGCGTTTCTCGACTACCGCGTCGAAGCGATGCGGCTCACGAGGCTCGATCGCAGCGTGATTTCGCGGCTCGTCGCCCAGTCGGCCGGCAAGGCGCTCCCCGCCTCCCGGGCCGACTTCCTCGCCGCGCAAGATGCGTCGTGGACCGGTCTCGAGCGCTGCCGCGAGCGCGATGAATGCCTCGACAAACTCGTGTCTCTCGGCCTTGTCACCCCCTAACCCCGCGCCACCAAATGCCTGTCGCCGTTGTCACCCCGAGCACCGATCCCGCCGTCAACGAACTCCTCAAGCTCTCCCAGCAACTGCTCGATGCGATCGCCGCCGGCGACTGGGACGCCTACCGCAGCCTCGTCGCCGACGACGTCACCTGCTTCGAGCCCGAAGCCTGCGGCCACCTCGTGCACGGCCTGCCGTTCCACGAGTTCTACTTCAAGCTCGGCGGCGGCAAGCCGCAGGCTCCGAAGCACCTCACCACGACCATGGTCGCACCGAAGGTGCGACTCCTCTCGGAAGGCTCGGCCCTCGTGGCCTATGTCCGGCTCGTACAGAAGCTCGACGCCGACGGCAAGCCGGTCACGGTGTCGTCGCAGGAAACGCGCCTGTGGCAGAAGCTGGGCGGCCGCTGGCAGCACATCCACTTCCACCGCTCATGACGTGGGGCAAGCGTCCCGCTTGCCATGTGGGACAGGCTTCAGCCTGTCATGCCTTTTCCAAGACGCGCCGGCTTCGGGCTCAACCGGAACGGGAAGGCGAGGGGTTGCCCCTCCCTCATGAGATGGCGTATTCGACCAGCGCAGCCATGGCTAAGCGTTCAACGAGCCGACCGCAGCACGATGTCGACTTCCGTGCCGGGCTCGTGGAGCGTGCCGTCGGCGGGGAGGGCGATGTAGCCGTTGGCATTCGCGAAGCCGCGGAGGTCGGAGGAGCCCGTCCATGGCAGCGGTGTCGCCTGGAGCGCGTCCGGTGGGCCGGCGAGCCGGCAGGGGAGATACAAGGGCCGGTCGGCGGCGGCCTTCGCGGGCGCCGTGAGCCGGGCGCGGGCTCGCGGCAGATGCCAGTCGCTCCGCGGCCGGCCGGCAAGGATCGAAAGCGCGGGCCGCACGAAGAGTTCGAAGCAGACGAGGCTGCTCGCGGGATTGCCCGGAAGGCCGAAGACGAGCGTGGGGGTGGAGGCTGCGCGCCGATACACACCAAACCACACTGGCTTGCCCGGCTTGTGTCGCACCTTGTGAAACACCTTCTCGATGCCACAGGCGCGAAACACATCTGGTACGAGATCAAGGTCGCCCGCCGACACACCGCCCGAGAGCAGGAGCACATCGGCGGCGAGGCCCTGCGCCACGGCGGCCCGGATGGCCTCCGGTCGGTCGGCGACGAGGCCGAGCGGGATCGGCTCGGCGCCAAGGATCTGCACGGCGGCCGTGAGCATGGGGCCGTTGGAGTTTCGCGTCTGGCCGAAGGCGGGCTGTGCTTCGGGGGGCACGAGTTCGCTGCCCGTCGAGAGGATCGCGACCCGTGGCCGAGCGGCGGCCACCACGTGCGTCGCGCCCGCCTCGGCGGCGAGGCCTATCTCGGCTGCGCCGAGCATGCTGCCCGCGTGAAGCACCTCGGCGCCCGCCCCAAAGGCCGTGCCTTGCCGGGCGATATGCTGGCCGGGGCGGAACTTGTCGTCGCGGAGCCGCGCGCGGCTGCCGGCGTGGGCCGCCGCGGTGCCGTCGAGGGCGCACTCGACGGGGATCACGGCGTCGGCCCCCGCTGGGATCGGCGCCCCCGTCATGATCCGGGCGCACGCGTTCGGGCTGATCGTGAGCGTCGTCACATCGCCGGCGGCGAGATCGACGACGACGTCGAGTTCCACGGCCGCTCCAGCCGCGGCCAAAACGTCTTCGCTCTTGAGTGCGAAGCCGTCCATCATCGCCCTGTCCCATGGAGGCGAGTCGACGTCGGCGACGATCGGCTCGGCCAGGGCAAGGCCGCAGGCATCGAGCAGCCGCTGCCGCCGCGGCGGCAACGGCGCGGCTGTCGATTCGACGAGCGCGAGAGCGTCGGCGAGGTCGATCATGCGGGTCGCACGGCGAGGAAGGCCCGCAGGAGGTCATAGCCCGAGGGCGTGAGAAAACTCTCCGGATGAAACTGCACTCCGAACACCGGCAGCGTCTTGTGACGGATCGCCATGATCTCCTGCGAACCATCCGGAGCGGTCGACCAGGCATCGACCTCGAAGTCGCGCGGGAGCGTGGGCGGATCGATGACGAGGCTGTGGTAGCGGGTGGCTTCGATCGGGCTTTCGAGGCCTGCGAAGAGGCCCTTGCCGGAGTGGGCGATCGCGTCCACCTTCCCGTGCATCAGCCGCTTCGCCCGCACGATCGTGCCGCCGAATACCTGCCCGATCGACTGGTGGCCGAGGCACACGCCGAGGATCGGCATCCGCCCCGCGAACCGGCGCACCGCGTCGCATGAGATGCCCGCCTCGTTCGGCGTGCAGGGTCCGGGAGAGATCACGAGGTGGGACGGCGTCTTTCCTGCGATCTCGTCGCTGGTGATGCAATCGTTGCGATGCACCTCGAGCGGGACGCCGGGCGCGATCTCGCCGATCCGCTGCACGAGGTTCCAGGTGAACGAGTCGTAATTGTCGATGAGGAGAATCATTCGAGGAGCGTGCTCGGGTGCCCCTCGCGGTCGACGAGCGGCATCACGTGGGGCTTATAAATCTGCGTGTAGGCCTCGGCGAGGCGATGGGCATCGAGGGCCTCCTGGCTGGCCCAGTGCTCCACGAGCATGAACCGGCACGGCTCGGCCGACGAGTGATATACGTCGAACCGCAGGCAGCCCGGCTCCGCGCGGCTCTTCCGCATCGCGTGGCCGAGAAAGTCGCGGATCTTCGCCACGTCGGCCGCGTCTTTGGCGGTGAGGAGCACGTTCAGGCAGATCATCGAGGCCTCCGATCGCCCTACTCTACCAGCACGATCGCCGAGCCGCCCTGGCCGCCGGTTCTCCGTCGGGCGAGGATCCGGATGTAGGGCGGCACAAACGACGCGCGGTGGGCGAATGAGCCGATTGGAGCGCCAGGCCGGGCGTGGTCAGGCTCGCACACGTCTTCGATCGTGAAGCCCGCGGCGCAGATGCCGCCGAGGAGCACCGAGAGCGGATGGATGAACTCGTGGGTGCCCGTCTCGCGGAGCCGTGACGGCCCAGTTGGCGGCAGCGGGTCGGCCAGGCTCTGTGGATGCACCAACTCATACCGGCCCGTAGCGCCGGGTTCGGGCGCAGCCTGCAGGCTCGCCGGAGCCTTGTGCTGGCTCACGTAGCTCCCACCCGGCTTCGTGACCCGCGCCACCTCGCAGAACACGCGGAGCGCGTCGGGCACGTAGCACGTGCTCACCGGATGCACCACGAGATCGAACCGGCCGGCTCCGAGCATCGAGAGGTCGTCCATCGAACCCTCGAAGATTTCCACCTGGAGCCGCCGCTCCCGGGCCACCGCGCGATCGAGATCGAGCATCGCCGGCGAAATGTCGACCACGGTCACCTTGGCGCCGGCAGCGGCGTAGAGAGGCCCGTGCTTGCCGCCGCCTGCCGCGAGACAGAGCACCTCGAGCCCATCGAGCCGCTCGGGCAGCCACGACCGGCCGCCGCCAGCACCGAGCCAGCCACGCGGATCGCCGAATGCCTCGTCGACGGCGGGACGTGCGAGCGGCGCTTGTACAACCGCCAACCGGTCCCATGCCCGGGCATTGCGGGCGAGAGTCGCCTCGCGAGCGAAGCGGGTCTGGCCACTCATGCCGACGGCATCCGTCGCCGGGGGGCCCATCGCAGGCCGATGCTGGCGCATGCAAGCAGTCCGAGTGTGGAAGGCTCCGGAACCGCAACCGTGTACGTCAGGTTGTCCATCGCGAAATAGGCGGGCGTATTGAGGCCGAAGAGCGGGTCGGTATCGGACCCACTGATGGAGAATGAGAGCGCATCCACCGGGCCGAGCGCGGAAAGATCAAGCCATTCCCACGCCGCAAGCGCCCCTGGGCTGCCCACCGTCCGGTAGTCGGCGAGATAGTAGTCGATCGTCGATCCCAAAGCCCCACCCAGACTGCCTGCCACGGAGAGCTTCAGCCATCCGAGCGTCGCGGAGAGCGGCGTGCTGAATCCATTGGGGTCGGTCTCCGTCATCACCGCGAACGTGTAGGTGGTGTTCGCCACCTGAAAGCCATCCACCATTACGGGCGATGCGAATACGACGGTCGCCGGGCCGACATATCCCACCGCGTACGAACCCGAGCCTCCGAAGCCGCCACCCGGCTTGGCCGCGTACTGGTTCGTCCAACTGCCGTCGATGGCATTCCGCACGTTGGAATACGCGAATCCCCACCAGTAGCCGTAGCCGTAGTCGGCGTCCACCGCGTAGGTGTTCGAAAACGTCGCGCCGCCGGAGTTGAAACTCCCGTCGTGAAAACCGCCGGCCGCGAGTCCGCCCGGGTCGCCGTTGGCATACGCGCCCGACCCGGCGAGCGGCAGATCCTCGAAGTCGACGATCGTGCCGAAGCCGATCCGGGGCTGGGCGATCGCCACGACGCTCGCCACGAACGCCCAGCATGCCCTGCGTGTGATCATCGGTGTTCTCCTTGAATGCATGCCACCTTCACTCCGTGCGATCGGCGCCGGCCCGCGTGCACAAGCCGGCGAGCACGCCACGATCCAGCGACTCCCTGAGAAACCGCGCGGCGCCGTCGCCCAGCAAGGCGACCACACCGCCAGGATGCCGGCTCCGCATGTCGTTCTCGACCGCCGGAGCGGCGTTGATCGGATACGCCTGATCGAAGATGTTGCGTCCGTTGATCCATTGACCGTCGGGAAAGCCACGGCCGTCGAACCCGCAGTCCTCGCCAACGAACACGGTCTTCGACAGCCCGTCGGCGATGTCTCGCGTGCGGAGCGTGCGGTCGATCAGGAACGCACCCTTGGGGGGATTATTGGGCGAGACCAGACGCTCGCCATATATTCCGCCATAGTCACATGCTCCCCGTCCCGCGATGGTCGCCCTTGGCCGGGTCACCGACGGGCAGCGGAAGACCGGGAGCACTGCCGCTGCGGCATCCGCGTTGGCAGCGTCGTCGAACGCCTTGGAGAGCTCGAGCCGGTCCGCCACCGCCTGCTCTTCGAGCCATGGAAGGATGAATGCGCTCCAGGCGAGTTGCCGCATCGAACGGTCACCGCCCACGCGCCACTCGACGCAACCGGCGGGAAACACGCCCTTGGCGATCAGGTGTCCGTGCAGGGCGCAGCCGATATTCCGCAGGTTGTCGATACAGACGGTGCGCCGGGCCGACTCACGGGCCGCCTGCGCCGCCGGCAGGATCAAGGCCACGATCACCCCCACGGTCGCCACCACGACGAGGAGTTCAACGAGCGTCATGCCGGCGCGGGATCGCGCGGCGGTCGACGCCGAAGGGTTCGTATCCATACGCTGTCAACGCATGCAGGCACACCGCCACGCTCCGGCGCGTGCGCAGTCCGAACCCCGGACCGTTCACACCACCGGCGGAGCGAGTGCTTGCAGGAGCGTTGCTCGAAGACCGTTCAACCGGCCGCGCGCGGCCGTGCCTGCCTCCCCGCCCGCGCAGGAAAGCAAACTCCCGAGCCCTGGTAGGTCTTCTGACTCCCAGGCTCAGCCGGCCGCATGCCTTCTCGCGGCTCGGCCCGGGGACCGGGCATGGCCGCAATGGCTCGAAGCGACCGGCCTCAGCGCCTGGATACAGCGGCGGGGCCGTCCCGGATTCTCACCGGAGTTCCCTGTTTGCCCGGCGAAGCGAATAGCGTCGCACGGGCCACCAGAGTCGTACGTGGCAATCTATAGGGCTCTCCCACGAGGTGTCAAGCGCGCGGCGCGGCTCGCGGTTGGAAAGCTGTAGCGGTCGCGAAAACTTCCCAGCCACGAGTCTGACGGTCGTAGCGAACCGCGCCGCACAGCCCGTGCATGCGAAACGCGCGGATTTTTTTACCCAACGCGCATGTGTAAGTCGTGTCGCGAAAAATACTTGGAGACACTCAAGCCGCTTTCGCCACCTCGCCGATAGCCCACTTGTCCCCCGGGGCAATCACTGTGCCCGTCGGGCAACCAGGGGGCGGCAGTAACCTGCAAACGATTCGAGTCACGGAATGGCTCGACAGGCCTGCCGCAGACAAGTTCGTGGATCACAAACCTCGGGGCGTCGAAGCCTCAAGACAACAACGGAAGTCGACTTCCGGGTGCTCCACAAGCAAAGGAGATGTGGCTCGATGAAGCGTATGATGTTCCTCGGTG
>CAZDTC010000130.1:0-6428 GCA_964508125.1 uncultured Candidatus Kuenenia sp. | reverse complement strand
GGCCCGCGGCCGCGAGCGCATTGGCCAGGTTCACGTGGATCGCCGGCACGTGCGGCGTCACGCGGCAGGCCTCGGCGAATTGCTCGATCGCGGCCGACATCTCGCGGCCAGCCGCCGCCTGGTCGCCCCGCTGCGCAAACATCTGAGCCCGTGCCGAGAGCGTGGTACCGAGGTTGTTGTGCGTCTCGCCCAAGTCGGGCCGCAAGCGGGTCGAGTTTTGGAAGTGGAAGTGCGCCCCGTCCACGTCGCCGCGGGCGAATTTCTTCGCGCCGAGCCGGTTGTGGGCCTGCCAAGCCTCGAAATTGTGCTTCAGCGTGTATTCCCACATGTGATCCTCGTCCATCCAGGCGACCGCCAGCCGGAAGGCGATCAGCGACAGCGCGACGAGCACGAGCGCGCCGCCGGCGAGGAATGTCGGCTTCGACTCTTCCTGGGCCCGGCTGAACCACAGCGTCGCGCCCGCGCACAAGAGTGCGATGATGCTGATCATCGGCAGGTAGATGAAGTGGTCGGCCACCCACGTGATCCGCATGTAGGAGATGGTCACAAACCCGAGCACCGGGGCCACCATGAGCAGGAAGAAGCCAAACGCGAACAGGGCGTGGCGGCCCCAGTGCGCTGGAAACAGCGCGTCGCGGTTGTTCCACATCCACCACACACCGCCCGCGATCACCGGCCATGCCAAAAACATCCAAGCCTTCGGTGGATCAACCTCCCAGCGCGGATAGATCGGCAGCAGGTTCACGGGCCACACGATCGACGCGAGGTAGTGGAGGATCGCCATCCCCGAGATCGCCACGCGCGACGCGAATCCACCCACGGAGAAGAGGTCGCCGACGATGATCTTCTCCTGGCCGATGGCCCTGCCCCACTGATACGACATCGTGACCAGGCCGAGCACGATCGAGACTACAAACAGCGGCAGGGCGAGGATCACGTCGCGCTTCGTCACGGTGCCCCGCTTCCACCAGGCGTAGAGCAGCGTGACTACGGGGAAGGCCACGACCGACGTCTTGGCAAGCATGGAGAGCAGGAAAAACACGATCGAGCCGACGTAGAGCCGCTGCCGCTTCGCGGGGTCGGCCTGCTCGTCCTGCCCCACCCAGCACAGCGCCGCCAGGAGGAACAGCGGCAGTGAGAGCGTGTTTTTCGTTTCCGACACCCAGGCCACGCTCTCCACGCACACTGGGTGGATCGCAAACACGAGCGCCGAGAGCCAGGCACCCGGAATCCGCATCTTTGTGAGCAACGCCCAAAGCAGGAGCGCCCCGGTGATGTGAAGGAGGATCGTGGTGATGTGGTAGCCGGTCGACTGCTGCCCGAAGAACGGCCACTGGGCCCAGAGGGCCGTGTAGGACAGCGGGAAGTAGTCGGCGCCGTCGGGGTTGAACCACAGTTTCGCCAGCGTGCGCAAACTGTCGGGCGGCACGTTCGGGTCGGGGGAGACGCGGTGCTGCACGGTGAGGTTTTGCGTGAGCAACTGGTCGTCGTCCCAGAGCCAGTCGCCGTGGTACGACGGCGAGTAGACCCAGAGGCCGGCGAGGATGAGCAGCGTGGCCTTCATGATCCGCTCGCGCCACCGGTCGAAGCGGGCCTCGGGGAGCGCAGCGGAGCGTGCGCCGTTTGCGGCGTGGGTGCCCTGGCCGCGGGTGTCATCCTCGCGGCGATTCTTCAGCATTTTTTTGATCGACCCCATACGCCGGTAGTGTAGATCACGAATCGAGCTTCACAAACAGCGCAACGTGGGGCATGCGTCCCGCTTGCCACGACCCTACTTTGGGCGTCGCTCGAGCAACCGCCCCCATTCCTTCGCCATCTTCCGCTCCATTGCCAAGGCCCGCACACGGGCCTCTGGATCGGCGAGATTCGGCTGCACTTCGAGGGCCTTTTCCACGGCTTCGAACGCCTCGGCCTCGCGGCCCTGGGCCTCGAGGATCAGGGCTAGAACGGCCCATGGGTCGCCACGCTTGCCTTCTGAAAGCCGGATCGCCTCGCGCGCGGCCCGCTCCGCTTCGGGCGGCCGACCGACATCATGCAGGGCCTCCGCGAGGCCCGATGCCGCCGTGAAGCCGAGCGGATGTTTGCGAAAGGTGTCTTCCCAGAGGGCGAGCGGGCTGGCCCACACCTTCTGCCGCTCGATGCAGCCGTAGCCGAGCAGGGCGACGGCCGCCATCGTTGCGATCAGTGCCTTCTCGCGAAGCCGCGGGCGGGCGGCGAGCCACGGGCCGTCGAGAAGCCAGCCCACGGCCAGGGCCACGCCCGCCATCGGCAGATACATGTAGCGGTCGGCGGCGGCCCGGTAGATCGGAAACAGGTTCGACACGGGCACGAGCGGCAGCACGACGAGGGCCACGGCGAGCGCCATCCGGCGGTCGGCCCGGATCGCGAACGCGGCCGCCGCCACGAGCAATGCCAGGATTGCAAGGGCGGCGGGCAGCGGCAGGTGGCTCACTGAATAGATCCCGTAGTCGGCGCAGAGATTCACGGGAAGCACCACGAGCTGCGCGTAGAGCGCGAGAATCCGGGGCTCGATCGCCATCGCGGCTGCGAACGAGCCGCCCGGATACTGCGGCTTCGCCTCGAAGATGGCCGAGGTCTCGGGCTCGAGGAGGAACCGCGCCGCGAGGAACGCGATCGCCGCCACCTTGCCGGCGCCGACGGCGAGATGCCAGAACGCGCGCGGCTCGGTGCGGCGGAAGAGCCACCAATACACGGCGAGCACGGCGGGGGCCGCGATCCCCGATTCCTTGCTGGCCACGGCGAGAAAGCAGAGGCCGGCGCACGCGAGGGCCCGCCAGCGGTCGCTGCCCGGCGCGGCCGGATCGTGCCGCATCGCGACAAGCAGGGCGCCAAGCGTGCATGCGGCCACGAGCAGGTCTTCGCGAAACGTCGGCTCGCATACCGCCTCGGTCACGAGCGGATGCACGGCAAAGAGCAACGCGGCGACGACGTGGGGCAAGCGTTCCGCTTGCCCTGCCGCCCGCATCACCCCCCACCCCATCACCACGTTCACCACGTGCAAAAGCACGCTCGTGAGGTGGTATCCGAATGGCTCGCGTCCCCACACGGCTGCATCGAGCATGAGCGAGGCGAGGTGGGCCGGCCGATTGAAGTCGAGCACGTCCATCGCCAGCACGCGGCCGGAGAGCACAGGCAGCCAGTTCCACGGATCGTGGATGAAGTCGCCCGTCTCGATCTGCAGGACGGCGTCATAGACGAACCGCGCCGAGAGCGTGGGCCAGAACACGGCGAGCGTGACGGCCGCCAGAAAAAGAGGGACGGGAGCGATTTTTCGGGGGAGGTGTTCCACGTGTTTTGCCGCAGATTACCAATCTGCGGCTACAAGAGCACCGGCAGGCGCCGGATGCGGGGCAAGCGTCCCACTTGCCAATACGGCCCCAACGCTCGGCAAGCGAGACGCTTGCCCCACAACGTGCCGTTCGTTCAATCTGCACCCTGTCGATTTTCGCGTACAGTGGGAGTATGTCCCGCCGCCTCCCGCCACAGGCCGTGTTCCTCGATCGCGATGGCACGCTGATCGAGAATCGCCACTATCTCGCGTCGCCAGAGGGCGTGGCGCTGCTGCCGGGCGTCCGAGAGGCGTTGGCCCTGGCCCGCGAGGCCGGAGCGAAATTGTTCGTGCTCACGAACCAGTCCGGGGTGGGCCGCGGGTATTTCGCGCTCGCCGACGTCGAGGCCCAAAACCAGCGGATGCTCGACCTGCTCGATCTCGGCGACGATCTCTTCACGCGGATCTGCGTCGCTCCCGAGCGGCCCGATGAGCCGCCGGTGTACCGCAAGCCGTCGCCGCGGTTCATCCACGAGATGCTTGCCGAGCACGCCCTCGCCGCCGAGGCCGCGTGGATGGTGGGCGACTCGCCGGCCGATTGGGAGGCGGGGCTGAATGCCGGAATTCGCGCGGCCGCGATCGTGGCGAATCCAGCCGCAGAGCCCGAGCAGGAGCGGCGGCTCGCGCTCGGCATCGAGGGCTATGCGAGCCTGCTCGAGTGGGTGAACGCAGTGTTCATCACTGCAAAATAAAACAGGCCAGGTCGCCGGTGGCGTTTCTGATCGGGGGCTTGTCGTAGCCGAGCGAGAGCAGCGCCTCCTCGAGGCCCTTGCCGCGGTCGGGGAAGCCGTTGCGATTGACGTAGATCGCCGTGAATCCCAGGCGCTTCAATTCGTCGATGGCCACCTTTGCGTTGGCCTCGTTCACGTGGATGATCCCCTCCTTCTGGTCGAGCGACGCGCCCTCGAAAAACTTTCCCTGCACGGCAGGCTGCCAGCGTTCGCTCTCGCGGCCCTTCATCGAGCCGTAGGAGTAGCGCAGGTTCTTGCTGTAAAGATATGGCCGGAAGTGGTCGTAGGTGGGGATGCCCGGGATAGGCGATTCCGGAAACTCCATCACGGGCATCTGAAACACCATCGCCCCGGCGGGCAGCGCCGCCTCCATCTTGCCGGTGAATTCGCGATCGGCCCCCACCTGGCGGGCGATCGTGGCCGTCTGCTCCCGCGAGGGGCCGCGTGGCACCTGATCCCAGAGGATGACGATCCCGAGCACCGCGGCCGCGGTGAGCACCGCGATCCGCAGCTGCTCGGCGGGCGTGCTGGCCGCCGCCCTGCGCTGCCAGGCCGTGAGCCGCTGGGCGGCGTAGAGCAGGGCGATCGCAAGGATCACGATGCTGTAGCGCTGGCCCGTGCGGAAGAGCGTGAACCCGAAGGCCCCGAGGATCGCATTCAAGCCGCCGGTGGTGAAGCAGATCACGATCCAGAGCACCTGCCAGGCCGCGAGTGGGACGTCGTTGGCCCGGCCCTTCACCGCTTCGGCCACGGCCGTCCACGCAAGCCAGCCCAGGGCCAGAAGGCCCACGAGGCCGAGATACGAGCCCTCGTCTTGGAGCGGCGACGCGGGAGGGATGCCCCGGGCCGGGTCGCCGATCTTGTGCTTGATGCCAAACGCTGCGAAGGCGTCGGAATGATGCGTCGGAGGCGGGATCACGAGATCGACGAGTTTGAGCCCGTAGATCTCCATCCACTTGTATTCGCGGGAGAGGGCGCCCGGATTCGGGCCTTCCGTGAGCCGGTAGGTCCACGTGTCGAGGTTCATGAGGGCGAAGGCCACGGCCGCGGCCCCGATCACGGCGAGGGCCGACTTGAACGCGGGCCACGACCCATTCCGCCAATACATCACGCCCGCGCCGAGCAGTGTCAATTGGCAGAGAATGTTGGTCCAGTAGGGGCTCTGCAGACCGGTGATGGATCCCACGGCGACGGCAAACCAGAACCGACGCGAACCCCACGCGATTCCAGGCTCGGTGGCGATCCACCGCCAGATCGGTAGGAACAGCGGCACGTGCCACACGTATTCCGTCGTGATGTGGAAGGGCGACTGGGCGAAGATGAACGGGGCGAGGCCGTAGGCAAGCGCCGCGAGAAACGCCCAGGGCAGGTCGCACTCCTCCCAGCGGGCCACGACGTAAAACGCGGCCGCGGCGGAGAGGTGGGCGATGATCGTGCCTACATTGAGGCCACCGAAGAGGCCAAAGATCCGGCCAAGCAACCCGTAGAACGTGACGAGCAGTTCCTCGACGAGCGGCCAGTCGTTCCAGTTGGCCGCGTTCGGGGCGCCGAGGGCGCTAACTTTTTTCCACGCCAGCGGCACGAACTCGCCGTCGCCGACGGCCTTCATCATCGCCAGGGCGTGCACGACGTCGCCCTTGTCGGGCTCGAGGTAGGCGGTGGGCACGCCCCACGAGGCGGGTGACCAGCGGTCGTTTCCGGCGCACCATGCGAGCGCCACGATGGCGAGCAGGAGCGCGAGCGGTCCCCACGTTCGCAGCCGATCCCCCTGTTCACTGTTCAGCATGGCACTGGTTCCTTGGTTGTCTCCGCGGGGCCACATCGTACCACGCGCTACCCTCGCCGCCGCTCGATCTCATCCACGACATGCGCGGCAAACGGGATCGAGCAGGTCCAGCCCGGCGACACGGCATTGAGCACGTGCATGGATCGATCATCTCCTTCGAGAACGAAGTCCATTTCGAGCTTGCGGGTGCGGGTGTCGAGCAGTTGGGCCCGGATGCCGGAGCGGCCCCAGCGGCGGTAGTTTTCCACACGCACGCCCTCGGCCAGCCGGCCGGCGAGCGCCACGAGGTGCCCCCGGTCATACTTCGCGAGTTCTTCCCAGGCGAGCCGGCGAAACTCGAAGCCGGCAGAAAATAGCAGGCCGAGTTGCAGCCGGGCGATCTCCGCGAGGTCGCGGAAATTGAATCCTGAGAGCCCTGAATACTGCTCCCGCCAGAAGGCTGGAATCGCCGTGGGGCCGATCTTGGCGTGGCCGTCGATCGTGACGGTGAAGTGCACGCCCAGGAAGGGATTGCGCAGGTCGGGCACAGGATAGATGTTGGTGCGAAGCGCCCCGGCCGGCT
>CAZDTC010000129.1:0-6456 GCA_964508125.1 uncultured Candidatus Kuenenia sp. | reverse complement strand
CGCCAACGTGTTCCTCGGCCGGGAGCGCCGCGGCCCGCTGGGCCTGATCGACGACGCCGCGATGGAGGCCGAGACTTCCCGGCTGCTCGAGATGCTCGAGTGCCAGGTGCCGCCGCGGGCCCGGGCCGGCAGCCTCCGCGTGGGCGACCAGCAACTCGTGGAGATCGCAAAGGCCCTCTCGCTCGACGCCTCGATTCTGGTGATGGACGAGCCGACGAGCGCGCTTACGGAAGCCGAGTCGGCCCGACTCGAGCGCACGATCCAGCGGCTGCGGGAGCGCGGCACCACGATCCTCTACATCTCGCACAAGATGGAGGAGGTGTTTCGGCTCGCCGACCGGATCACGGTGCTTCGCGACGGCCGCCATGTGCGCACCGTCGACAGGCCTGCGACCACGCCTCGGGAAATCACCGGCTGGATGGTCGGCCGCGAGATCGCCGGGCACTCCTTCCATGAGCCGCGGCCCCGGGGCGCGACGCTGCTCGAGATTCAGAGGCTCACGCTGCCGTGGCCCGAGCATCCGCGGGGCTATCGGCTGGCCGACGTATCGCTCGATCTCCATGCCGGCGAGATCGTGGGCGTGGCGGGGCTGATGGGAGCGGGCCGCACGGAACTCCTGGAGACGATCTTCGGGGCCTCGCCCCCGACGTGGACGGGCGAGATCCGGCTCGACGGGCGGCCCATGCGGTTCGAGCATCCCCGCGAGGCCTGTGCGGCCGGGATCGCGATGGTCAGCGAAGACCGCAAGCGGCTCGGCCTGTTTCCCGATCTCGACGTCGCCGCCAACGTGAGCCTCTGCAGCCTCGACAGGGCGACACAGGGCGGATTCCTGAGCCGAGGCAGGGAGGAGTCTCTCGTCGCCGGCCCGATCCGCGAGACGGGCGTGAAGACCCCCAGCCTGCATGCCACCATCACCGGTCTTTCCGGCGGCAACCAGCAGAAGTGCATCATCGGCCGCTGGCTGCTCACGGAGCCTCGCATCCTCCTCCTCGACGACCCGACCCGTGGCATCGACGTCGGGGCGAAGGCGGAACTCTACACGCTCATCGACCGCCTCTGCAGACAGGGGCTGGGCGTGTTGCTGACGTCGAGCGAACTCCCGGAGTTGCTCACGCTCTCCGATCGGATCATCGTGCTGGCCGAGGGCCGACTGACCGCGGAGTTTTCCCGAGCGGAAGCCACGGAGCACCGAATCCTCGAAGCCGCGACGGCCTCGGCCCGAGCGATCCCGGCAGGCAGCACTCCGTGAGCCGACTTCCCGACCAGTTCGCCGTGGTCGCACCCGGGCGGGTCAACCTGATCGGCGAGCACACCGACTACAACGACGGGTTCGTGCTCCCCCAGGCGATCGAGCGCGGTCTGCGGATCGCCGCGTGCCGTCGCCCCGGCTCCCATGCCTTGCTCACGAGCGATCGCGGCGGGCCACCGCTCGACATCGATCTGGGATCTGCGCTCGTCGCCGGCCGTACCGACTGGGGGAAGTATGTCGCGGGCGTGCTCGCTGGATTCCAACGGCTCGGCTGGACGATCCCCGGCTTCGAAGCGCGGATCACGGCGGATCTGCCGTCCGGAGGGGGCTTGAGCAGCAGCGCCGCGCTCGAGGTGGGGATCGCCACCGTCGTCGAAACGCTCGCCGGGCGGACTCTCGACCCCGTCTCCAAGGCGCTGCTCTGCCAACATGCCGAGCATGAGTTTGCGGGCGTGCCGTGCGGAATCATGGATCAGTTCGCCGTGACGCTCGCCCGGCACGACCACGCCCTGTTCATCGATTGCCGCAGCCGCGAGGTCGCCCACGTGCCACTGGGCACGGACGTCGCCGTGCTCGTGATCGACAGCGGCGTGAAGCATGCGCTCGGCGACGGTGGCTACGCGGCCCGGCGCCGAGACTGCGAAACGGCGGCACGGCTCCTCGGCCGCCAGGCGCTCCGCGACGTCTCGAGCATCGAATGGCCCTCCCTCGAGCGTCGCTTGCCCGAGCAGGAGCGGCGCCGGGCCAGGCACGTGATCACCGAAAACGACCGCGTGCTCGCCTTCAAGGCCGCCGCCGGAGCCGGCGACTGGCCTGCCGCGGGTCGGCTGATGCTTGCGAGCCACGCGTCGCTGCGCGACGACTTCGAGGTGTCGTGCCGGGAGCTCGATCTCATCTGCGACGCGGTCGGCCCGCTCGACGGCGTGTTCGGCTGCCGCATGACCGGCGGCGGGTTCGGCGGCTGCGCCGTGGCCCTCGTCGACGGTCCGCGGGCCTCAAAGATCGAAGCCCTCGCCCGCGCCGCCTGCACAGCCGCCCTCGGCCACGCGCCCGACCTGTTTCTCACCACGGCCGCGGCAGGGACCCGGGTGGAGTAAACCCTTCACGCGCCCACGTATTTCGACACCACGCTGCGGGCCCGGGCCTCGTCGCGGGTGCCCGACACGATCGCGCGGCCGTCGGCGAACACGGCGAGTTCGATTCCCGGCTCCACCTGCGCCCTCACGATCCATGGGTTGGCCTTCACGCTCCCCACGCCGGCCAGCCGCGCCGCGAGCGCGGAGAGATCGATGCCCGCCGTCGCCGGCGTCACCTGCACGGCCTCCCGGCCGCAGAGCGCCGTGGGCCGTCCGCCGAGCCGGCCCTCGAGCCACGGATACTCGCCGCCGCGGCAGGTTGGACAGCCGGTGGCGGCGAGCGCCGTGAGATCGATGGAGCGCCACACATTCTCCCACAGGTCGCAGACGAGCATCCGGCTCGCGGCCTTGTCGTGCGCGCCCACGAGCAGTTTGATCGTCTCCGCCGCCTCGACGGCCCCCACGACGAGCGCGGCCGGACCGATGATCCCGGCCGTGTCACACGTGGGCAGAGAACCCGGCGCAGGTGGCTCGGGCACCAGGCAGCGGAGACAGGCGGTGCGGCCGGGCAGGATCGTGAGCACGCGGCCCTCCGCGCCGATCGCACCGCCGTGCACCCACGGCAGGCCGTGGCGGCAACACCATTCGTTGACGAGAAACCGGGCCTCGAAGTTGTCTGTGCCATCGACGACGATGTCGGAGCCCGCGAGCAGTCCGGCGGCATTGGCGGCTGTCAGGTCGGCCACCACGGGGTCGATCTCGGCGGCGGAGTTGATCGCGCGCAGATGCCTCGCCGCGGCGACGGCTTTCGGCAGGCCCTCCGTCACGTCGGCCTCGTCGAAGAGCACCTGCCGGGGGAGATTCGACCGCTCGGGAACGTCGCGGTCGATGAGCCGCAGGAAGCCGACGCCCGCCCGCACAAGCGCGAGCGCCACGACGCTGCCGAGCGCACCGCAGCCCACGAGCGCCACCCGGCCGGCCGCCAGCCGCGCCTGCCCCTCGGGGCCGATCGCCGGAAAACGGGTTTGGCGCGAGTAGCGTTCGGGATCGAAGGCCTGCATGACCGCGATGCTACCACAGGCTACCGACCACCTCTGATGACACCACGTACCCCGCCCAATCCCACGGCTGGTGGGTGCCGCCGGCGGCGAGCCCCCAGGAGGCGAGCGACGCCTGGAGCCGGTCGCACGCGGCACGCGTCGGCTCGTGCCCCGCGTCCCCCCGCTGCCACGCGATGAGTGGCACGGCCGGTGCCGCCTCGCGCCATGCATCGTGCGGCAGGGCACCGCGGTCAAGGGCGACACACAGGCCGTCGATGCCTGCGGCGACGCTGCCTGGCGGCGGTGAAGCCCCATCCACCGCGCGGACCAAAAGCATCGTGCCCTTCAGTCGCCGAGCCAGCGCGGCCAGGGCGGCGACGTCCGACTCGGCGACCGCCTGCGGCAGCAGCGTGATCACGACGGCGGGATGCATCGCCCACCGGCCCATCCGCTCGACAATTCTCTCGGCGGCGCGCGGCCGGCCATTGTCTTCTTCGGCCACGGCGATGATCGCCAGCCCAGCCTCGTCGGCCGCCACGAGAAAATCCTCCTGCGGATCGGCGACCACGGCGGCAACGCCAACCCCACGGGCGGCCTTCACATCGCACGAGTGCGACTTGCAGGCCACGCCCCGCGGTACCCAGCGACGGCCGTCGAGCCAGAGCGACCGCCCGCGCACGCCCGACCGCCGCAGCCCGATCCACCGCGTCGTCTCCGCCATCGTCTGCCCATCGGCCACGAGCCGCGCCGTGAGCCGATAGAGATTCGGCAACTCCGGCGTCCAGAAGGCAGGCTCCGTGAGTACGGCCTTCGCGAGCAGCCCGGCTTCGCCGGGGCCGAGGTCTGCCAGCGCCGCTCCCGCCGGGAGCGTGATCGACCGCCTGCACTCGGGCCCGGCGAGTTCACCGGCAAGCCGCAGCGACGCGCACGGCACCTCCGGCCTCGCCACCCGCACGAACACCTCGGCCCGCATGTCGTCGCACGGACCGAGAATCACCTGGATCGGCAGGCCGCCGCCGTCGGCGACGGCGGGCTTCACGACGCTCCCCCTTCGGCAAAGCGTTCCTGCGCCATCGTCCCGAGCGCGCGCAGGTCGAGTTTGCCTGATCCCAGAATCGGCAACTCGTCGATCTGGGCAAAGCTGTCGGCTGACGGGATCCAGAGGTTGGGGAGGCCCTGCTCGGCGAGCTTCTTCACGATCTCGCGGGGCTGTTGGCTCGTCGGCAGGTGAAACACGATCAGCCGCTCCCCCTTCGCCCGATCCGGAACAGCCGTGACGACGGCCAAGAGCTCGCCGTCGACCGCGCCTAGCTCGGCGTTCACCGCCTCCTCGATCGTGAGGTGCGGCACCATCTCGCCGCCGATCTTGGAAAACCGGCTCTCGCGGCCGGTGATCGTGATGAAGCCCTCGCGGTCCAGCCGCGCGATGTCGCCCGTGCAATACCAGCCATCCTTCACAACCTTCGCGGTGAGGTCAGGCCGATCGAGATAGCCCTGCATCACGTTGGGCCCTGCGATCCACAGCAGCCCCTCATCGCCGACGGAGAGTTCATGCTCCCCGTCACGATCGGTGATCTTCGCCCGCGAGCCGAGGATCGGCTGACCCACCGTGCCCTCGCGGGCGTCCACAGGCCGGCCGGGCACGTGCCGGCTGGGCGGCACGTTCGCCGCCACGAGCGGCGAGAGTTCCGTGGCGCCATAGGCCTCGCTCGGCCGCACGCCGAACTTCGCCTCGAAGGCATCGGAAACCTCGCTCGGCAGCTTCTCCGCGGCGCCAAACACCGCCTCGAGCGTGGAAAAATCCTCGGCCGGTGTCCGGCGCGTGTAGATCCTGAGGAACGTCGGGGTGGCCATGAGGAGTGTCGCGTGGTGCTCGCGGGCGAGCTTGCCCACCACCTGCGCGTCGCGGGGATCGGTGTGGTACGCCACCGCCGGCTCGAGCGTGAGCGGCGTCCAGAGGGTGGTCGTGTAGCCGTAGGAGTGGAAGAACGGCAGCACGCCGAGGGCCACGTCGGCCGGCGAAAGATGGAGCAGGGCGTCGATCGCCCGCACGTTCGACCCGACGTTCTCCTGCGTGAGCACCACGCCCTTCGGATCCCCTGTGGATCCCGACGTGAAGATCACCGTGAGCACGTCGCTGTCCTTGATCCGGTCGAGACAGAGAACTCTCTCGAGCAGCGACACCGGCGTGATCGAGGCATGCACGAAGGCCATGAGCTTCTCCGGAGCCGTGAGCTGCTTCTTCAATTCGCCGGCATCGAGCAGCTTCGCGCCCACGTCGAGCTTCACTCGCGAAAGAAACACCGGGCTCGAGATCACGTGCTCGAGCCGAGCCCGCTCGATGCACAGGTCGAGGATCGACTGAGAGGCCGTGTAGTTGAGATTCACTGCCACGCGGCCCGAGAGGGCAAGCGCTGCGTTCACGATGGCAGCCCCAGCCGTCGGCGGCAGCAGCACGCCCACCATCTTCTCGTCGGGGCCAAGCACCCGCTCGAGCACGCTCCGCGCTGCCAGGATCCGCATCAGAAGTTCGCGACCCGTGAGCCGGGTACCCAGCGAGTCGGCCATCTTCATCCGCCGCGCGGCCGATCGGCAGGCCCGCAGCATCCGCCGTTGAAGGATCATCTCGAAAAACCTGTGAGGATGGAGGGCACTTTCGGCACGACCAACCTGTATTAGAGCGTATGCGGCAGTTTTGAAGCGTCATGTCGGAGTATGAGAGCGGGTAGGCGAGGGGGTCGGCGAACGCTCGACGAGCATGGGCCGCCCCGGCCCCGCGAGGAGACTTTTGCCGCCCCCGAGCCGGCGCTCCAAAGAACACGAATGTGCTCTAGAATCCCGGCTCCCCAGACCCGCTTCGCCGACCGGACTTCCCCGTGCCCCGCTACCAGCCCTCCCGCATCGAACCCAAGTGGCAGGCGTGGTGGGACGCGCACAAGACGTTCGCGACGCCGCGGCTGCCGAGCGGCCCCAAACTCTACGCGCTCGACATGTTTCCCTATCCGAGCGGTGACGGCCTGCATGTCGGCCACCCGGAGGGCTACACCGCCACCGACATCGTCTCACGGTTCGCGCGGATGCGGGGCACGAG
>CAZDTC010000128.1:0-6486 GCA_964508125.1 uncultured Candidatus Kuenenia sp. | reverse complement strand
CTGCATGGCGGGCTCGGCCAAAGCGGAGAGGTTCACGGCGGCAGAAGATACGGGCTGGGTTGGGAGATACGTGCCCGTGTCGTAAAGCCCCGCCGAGACCATCGCCACCACGTCGTCGAAGTCCACGACGCCGTTGTAGTCCAAGTCGCCCTCATCCCACCTTGCCGGCAGGCCTTTGTCATAAAGACCCGCCGAGACGAACTGCACTACGTCGTCGAAGTCGACGACGCCGTCGACGTTCATGTCACCGGTCGCCGCGAAGCCCAGTTGCAGGGATCCATCCGGCAGCACCGTGTAGCCGATCGCCCGAGATGCACCGCTGCCCGCCACAGCCGACGTGAAGCCTGTGCTGCCATTCCATGATCCGTCACCCCTGCCGGCGGAGAGCGCGGAACGAATCGCGGCAAGGTTGTAGCCTCCGGCGGCCAACCGAACCTGGCCCGTGCCGATCTCGAGGCGACCGGCGGGGTTCAGGTCGAGCCGTGGAAGCTGCACGTAGTTTGCCCCGCCGTTCCAGTTCACGCTGCCAACATCGAGCGTCACCTTCGCCCCGGCCCGGACATCGAGCGTGCCGGAGCCGAGGGCGGCGATGTTTCGGATCACGACTTCACCAGCCTCGACAACGGTACCAACGGAGTGGGTGTTGGCCTTGTCGAGGATGAGAGTACCCCCGCCTTGCTTGACGAGTTGCGACGAGCCCGACCAAGCGACCAAATCGACGATCGTCATTCCCGAAGCGACGTCGAAGAGCACGATATTCGAAGGGATCGCCGGCGAGGAGACGGCGGAATACTGCCCTGGACCCGTAAGGTTCACAGCCGCGACGCGGAACACGTAACTCGTGCCGTTCGCCAGGCCGGTAACGGTGGCTGACGTCGCGATACTTGGACCATCAGCGAACGTCGTCCAGGTCGAGCCCGCGTCGGAACTGTACTGGATCATGTAGTCGGTGATCGGTGCTCCACCAGTTGACAACGGCGCAACCCAAGAAAGCTCAACATATCCGTTACCCGCCGTACCGGACGCAACCGAGGGCACGCCCGGCGGCGTAATGAGCGGCACAGCAGTCGATGTCGTCCTCTTGTACACCTGTTCGCTCGCGTTGCCGTCTGCATCGACGAATGTGATGCCGACATATCGCGGCCTTGTATCAGCCGTGGGCGATACGTTCCCATATGTGAGGCTGCGAAGAATGGCACGGGCTGCGGCAGTGGTGGTGTTGGCCTCGAATGCCACGAGCAACGACGAACGGCCCATACCTCCGGAAACGCTAGCCACGGGCAGCCCACCGAACGACACGCGATCGCCGCTGATACCAACCTGCCCAACGCCGTTACCGGCATCGTGGATCCAGAGGCGATCTGCCGAAGAGCCATTTGCCAGCACATTGACCCGCAGCAACGAGCCCGCCCATGTTGATGCATCCGCATCGACGATATCTGCCAGCGGATCAAGACGCACGGCCGGCAATCCCAAGCCCGTGCTCACCGCGGGACCGGCCGCCGTGAGCACGGGCGATCCTGAAGGCTTTGCGCCGGTGATCGTGCCTGAGACCAGGAAGGTGTAGGCGGGGTCGTCTGGATCGTTGGTCGAAATACTGATCTCACCAAGTTTATTGCCGACGGTGGACGAGTCGAGATACACCGAAAATGTGGCCGATCCGCCGGCGGCAATCTGAGCGGGAAAAACTCCTTGCAAGGCGAACCCTTGCGGCAGGGAGTCGAGTGACGTCATCAGGGTTGCAGACCCACGGTTTGTGATCGTCAGGCTCTTGACGACCGCAGTACCGCCCTGCGCGACACTCCCGAATTCAATCGGCGTCAGTCGCTTGTTGCGAACATACGTCGATCCTTCATACACGAACGCCTGCGCTTCGCCTGGCCCCGACACGACCGTGAAATTCCGTCTTTCGATCTCCGTGTTATCGACGACCAGGGCGACGTTCCAGAGCCCCAAGGCAGTCTTCCAGCCTGTCCCTATGCTCCAGTACCACCAACCCTGGCGTTGCGTGTTGGGGCTGTTGTTGAACGTGGTATAGACCGTTCCATCCGGCCGATACCACACGATCTTGACCTGGCTCGACGGCCGAAAGTTCGAAATTTGGTACCAGTAGTACACGTTCCAGTTCTGCGACGTGGGCAGTGTCGCGATCGTCGAAGGCCCCTCTCCCAGGTCGTTGAATGCATCGTAGTTGCTGATGCCCGACCGCATCACCGTCGGAGTGGCATCTGCCTGATACTGCGGCGGCGCAACCCAATATGCAGCTGGCGCGTAGAGGGTCTCAACGGCACAACCTCTGTAAGAAACAAGAAAGTGCAAATGGGTCGCGGTGCTGCTCCCGGAGGAACCCATCACGCCCAGGAGTTGGCCCTGTCGCACCGCTGCACCGATCGAAAACGTGATGCTGTTGGTGGCGAAATGATAATACGTCGTGCGCCACCCGCCGCCGTGGTCGATGGTGATGTAATTTCCCGGACGACGGTTGAATGTGGTCTCGCGGTCAAAGTTCCCATCGACCACGCCCACCACCGTACCGTCGGCGGCGGCCACGACGGGCACGCCCGCATCTTGATCGGCGAAGTTCGCCGGCCCGACGTCGATCGCATCGTGACCATCGTATTGGAACGGGCCGCCGCGGTAATCCGCGCTGAACCCCGTGCGCAGATCAACATCGACGTAATTATTGATCGCGTAATCACGATTGGCCACACCGGTCACCGGAAAGACGAACCTTTGCGGAAGGCTGGTAGGGGCGACGGGCGTAAAGGACGCCGTGAGAGTATTGTCGGACTCCGAACGCTCGGCGACGGCCGAGGTACCGTCGACGGTGATTGACACTGTATGGGTGCCGGGCGAAGCGTAGGACGTTCCCTGATACCAAAAGAACGTGCCATTCCCCAGCGTCAGCAGCATCGAGTCGACGGACACGCCGTCGACGGTGAAACGCACGCGGTATTGCGCCGTGCCGCTGAACCCTGTGGCAATCCATTCCGCCCGATAAACGACCAACTGTCCGATGACCGGCGATGAGATCGGCTCATTGAAACCGTCCACCAGCTGGATCTGGAGGAGCGTGAGGTTGGCGGTTGGGGGTGCAACGAGCGTCGTCGTCACCCCTGTCGAAAACGCCCCGACCCCTGCGGCGCTCATGGCCGCGACCCGCACCATGAAGGGCTGGCCCGTCGTCGGAGCCGCGTATTGGTACGACGCAGTGTCTGCCGGCACCGAGGCGGTCGCCGTCTGCCACGACGCTCCGCCGTCGGTGGAGTGCTGCACGACGTAGCCGAGCCGCTGGATCGAGCCGCTCGCCGGCGGCGGCTGCCAGGTGACGGTCGCGGTGCCGCCCGTCATGGTCGCGTTCACCGCCACGGGAGACCGCAGCAGCGACGAGGCGCCGAAGGCGTCGGGGGCTATCGGGCTCGCGAGGCGGAAGCCGTCGAGATAGCTATCGAACGTCGGGGCGGGTGTGAACCGAAAGGTGGGCGACATGACGGAAGCCACTTCGCCCCAATTGCCACCCATCAGCGTCCGAACCGTGTCAGCGGTACCATTCTTGTCGTTCCACTCAGACACATTGCCGCTCTGATCGAAGGTGCCGTAGGCGCTCGGGCTGCCAGAGAACGCGCCCGCATTCGTGAGGTAGTTTTGACTCGCCGAATAGCCCGATGACTGCGTCAGCGACAAAACCCCGCCGGGTCTGTAATTCGCCTGGTTGGCTCCACCTCCAATTTGATTGCCCGGCGCCACGTGGCTCTGCGTGGCGTAGCCCCAATAGCCGGCGGTCGTGCCTCCCCCCTTGTAGTAGGCAGCCTTGTACCATTCGTTCTCCGTCGGGATGCGGTAAAGCGGCGGCAGACCCGTGTTCGGGTTCACGGCATTCACGGCCGGCGCGGACGTGGAGCCAGAGATGGCATATGCGCCGTTTTCGGTGGTCGCCGTCCCCTGCGGTCCCGTCGGCTTGCCATTGCTCAGCCAGTTGGCGAATCGGGCTGCGTCGAACCAACTCACGTAGGTGATCGGCCGATTCATGGCCGTTGCCTGCGGGATCTGCACGGGGCCGAGCGGCCCAGTAGCTGCATAGACGTAGGACCCCGAACCGCCGCTTCGCGAGATGCCCGCGATGTTCTGGTTGGAGGCCATGCTCGCACTGTAGAGCCCAAATGGATCGGACTTGGCCACGGCGTTGAGGAAGTCGACGTACTGCCCGATCGTGATCTCGTACTTCCCGATCCGGTACTCGTAGGGCACGGCGCCGACGCCAGTCGAGTCGTTCGCGTTTCCCGGGTCGCCGACGTGGACGAACTCCACGCTCGTGGCCGAGTTTACGCCCCGCGGGGACACGGAGGCCGAATAGGGCGACCATTGACCTGTACCGCCAATTCCGACACCCGCGACGCGAACGACATAGGTCGTTTGGGGATCCAGGCCATTGAGCCTGGCATAGGGATTGGCCGACACGCCATCGTCGACCGTAAGCCACGAATTGCCATTGTCAGCCGACAACTGGAGCACAAAGTCGGTCACCGCTGTCGGGTTGGCAACCGAGGGAAGATCCCACATCGTGAAGAGTTCACCCGCGATCGTGCCTGGCATCACGCGGACTTCGATAGGGCTCCACTCGAAGGGAGACTGTGGAGTTGCCGCTGCGGAACCGACCGAGTACGCCCCGGTACCGGCCGCGTTCACCGCCGCGACCCGGAAAATATAACTCGTGCCATTGGAAAGACCGGTGACCGAGGCCGACGTGGCCGTACTCGGGCCATCAGCGAATGTGGTCCACGAGAAACCCGTGTCGGAGCTGTATTGGACTACGTAGTCCGTGATCGCGGCCTCGCCATTTGACGGCGGGCGCATCCACGAGAGGTTCACGCGCGCATTGCCCGGAGTGGCCGAGAGGGCCGTCGGCGCGGAAGGCGGCACCATGATCGGCTCGGGTGCCAGCGAGATCCCGCGAAACGCGGCATTCGCCCCCGCCGTGGCGAGGCGGGTGGCCGCCCCGGCCATAGTGGCGCCATAGCCGGAGGAGTCCGTCAGCGACCAGAGCCCGCATGCCGAGGTTGTGAAGTCGAACGACGTGGCATAGAGGGTGACGCCAGCAGCGGTAACCGTGCCCGTGAGGCCGACTACCGGGGCCACAGCAACCGAACCTTTCGCGGTCCACGAGCCCGACACGAGTGAGTATTTTTGGATCGCGGAGGCGGTGGAATCAGCGACGTAGAGCGTGTCCACACCTGCGACGCCGGCATCAAGATCGGCCAGGAAGAAGCCGTACGGGCTGCCCGTGCTCGGAAATCCCGGCAGTTGGGTGGCCGTCTGGCCGGCGGTCGTGGGCATCCCACTCCCGACCTTCAGCAACCGGCTGGAACCCGAAGCGGTGCTGACGTAGAGCTGGTTGTCGTAGATGGCGATGTTCCGCAGGTTCGTGGTGCTTGAACTCACCACCGTTCCCGATCCCGTTCCCGTGAACGGCTGATACACGACACCCGTGTTGTTGCCCGAAACCCAGAACCCCGATCCGTCGATGCTGGCGGCACTGCGGATGGCGCCTCCCGTGAATGAGCCGGTGGTGATGCTCGTACTCGTATCGACGCTTCCATCGGAGGCGACTCGTGCGACCACCCGGTTGACGGCCGTGGTAGCTGTCGTCGGAACCGAAGCCGTGCCCGGAGGCGTGGCGTATCCCGTGGCGACGATAAATTGGCCGTCCACGGATCGCGTGAGCATGCCCTCGGCCCCGGCATTGCCGGCCGCAGTGAGCGGCCGGCTCGCACCGCTCTCGACCGTCGGCATGGCGATGCTCTGAACGAGTTCCCCGGTCGGCGTGTATTCATCGAGAAACACCGGTGCAGACGCGCTCGACAGGGCTAAAGACCCTGCGCCAACCCGGTAGATCACGACGTTCCCCGGAGTGAATGCGGCCAGCATCGCGCGGGGTTCGAGGCCCTCGGCAAGCGCGAGATTCATTCGCCGACGCGGTCTCCCGAGCCGGCGGCGGAATCGCGACGAGTTTGACCGTTTCGGCTCTGACGCTTGACCCGCGTCGTCCGCAAGGCGGCCACTCCGCGACCGATGCCTGAATGCCCGCCCATAAAAACCCTCCGACCGGCGTGAACTCCGCATCGACCACTCCCTGAAAAATGGTGCTGCAACCGCGGCCCGCCATGCCGCGTTGCTTAGGGGGACGTGCGCCCAAATCGAGGGGTTTTATCTCGGGGTTCCGCGACCGTCAACAATCGCGACAGGCCCACGAAAACCTCATTCGGCGGCGGGGCCGCCCGGCATGAATGCCGAGCCCGAGACGTCATCGCGCGGCAAAACGCCGGTCGTCGCCTCCACCTACGGCAACAAGAAAACCGACTGCGTGGTGGGCGGCAAGAAGATGATCGTCGGGGTCATTGCCTTCATTCCGAAGAAGGAGGGGTGGGTCCGGGGGGCGGCCCATTTGGATTTGAGGATTCCTCAAATCGGTACCTTTTTCCGCCCTCT
>CAZDTC010000127.1:0-6504 GCA_964508125.1 uncultured Candidatus Kuenenia sp. | reverse complement strand
AACAGGTTTGCCGACAACGATGCCACCACGTCGTCGAAATCGACCACGCCGTTGTAGTCGAAGTCGCCGTCGGCCCACGTCGCCGGCAGGCCCGTGTCGTAGAGGTTTGCCGACAGCCACTGCACCACGTCGTCGAAGTCGACGACGCCGTTCAAGTTCCAGTCGCCGGCCGCCGCGAAGGCCACGGTGAACGAGCCGTCGCCGTTGTCGAGCCAGCCCACCGCCCGCTCGCTCTGTGTGGCCGCGGCGCTCGACGTGATGCCCGACGTGCCGCTCCACGTGCTGTTGATGCGGCCCGCCGCGATCGCCGCCATGACCCCCGCGGCCGTCTGGCCGCTCGTCACCGTGAGCCCGCCGAGGCCGACGTTCACGATGCCGTTGTTCACGAGCGCCGGCACCACGGCCGCCACCTGCGGGCCCACCGAGAGCGTGGCTCCCGCCGCCACGGTGACCGCGCTCGAGGAGAGGGCGCCCGCGTTGCCAAGTTGCAGCGTGCCCTGCGAGACGGTGGTCGGGCCGGTGTGCGAATTGGATCCGCCGAGGACGAGCGTGCCGCCGCCGAGCTTCGTGAGCCCGAGCCGATTCGCGCCGCCGTTGGGGTTTGTGATTGCATTCGCGTAGGAAAACGTGCCGCTGGCGGCATTCGTGGTGTCGAGCCCGAGCGTGGAGCCGGGGCGAAACCCTCCGGTCGCCGTTCCCAGGCTGTCGAGCCGGTCGACGTCGGCCGCGGTGAATCCGGTCGATCCGCCCACGCTGAGCGCGAGCATGGCCCCGCTACCGGTGACGAGATTCGCTGCCGTCCATGAGGCGGTGCCGCCGCCGTACAGCGCCGTGCGATTCGCAAACTGGAGCGTGCCCGACGAGATCGTGGTGGTGCCTGTGTAGGTGTTGGAGCCAGTGAGCACCGTCCGGCCCGGGCCGACGTGAGTCACCGCAAGCGTGCCCGTGAGCCGCGGACTAAAGGCAAGCGAGGCCGACGTGTGGTTGAAGTTCACCGTCGCGGTGCCCGAGCCGCCGGTCACGACTCCCGCCTGCAGCGTGCCGGAGAGCCCGCCCGTGCCGATGTTCAGCGTGCCGCGCGAGCCCGATCCCGAAGCGAGCGTGAGCGTGCCATTGCCGGCGGTGCCTCCCACGCGCACCAGCCCCGTGCCGGCGATCGAGAGCGTGCCGGTGCCGAGGTTGCCCACGGTGAGCGAGCCGTTGCTCGTCCACGCACCGCTGCCGGAGACTCCGGCCACGCCGATGGCGCCCGAGCCGTTGCCGAGAATGCCGCTCGAGCCCGTGAGGGTGCCGGCGGGCAGCGACAGCGATCCCACGTCGCCCCCGAGGCTGCCCACCACGACGTTGGCGGTGCCGTGGGTGATCACGCCGCCGGCCGCGAGAGCCAGCGTGCCGCCGCGCACGAGTGTGCCGCCGGAGTAGGAGTTGCTGCCCGAGAGCGCGAGCGACCCGGCCCACAACTGCACGGTGCCCGAGCCCGTGATCGACCGCGTGACGTTCGCACTCGACGGGCCGCCGTAGTCGTCGCTGCGGTTGAACACGAGCTGGCCGTTGTTGACCACCGCCCCCGAGCCGATGATCCCCGTCGTGCCAAACGAGCCCACCTGCAGCACGCCCGACGAGATCGTCGTCTGGCCCGCGTATGTGTTCGCCCCCGTGAGCACCGTCGTGCCGGTGCCCGACTGCGTCACGGCCAGAGAGCCCGTGAGCGCTGGCTGCAAGATGTATGTTCCGGGCTGCTGAAACGCCACCAGCGCCGAGCCGCTGCCGCCGGTGATCGTGGCCGCCTGCAGCGTGCCGCTCGTCAGGCCGCTCGAGAGCACGAGGCTGCCCGACGAGAGCGGGCTGGCCGCGAGCGTGATCGTGCCCGTGCCGCTGCCGACGTTCATCACGCCGCTGCCCGTGAGCACCACGGAGCCCGAGCCCGACTGGCCGACGATCATCGCGCCGCGGCTGTTCCACGTGCCGCCCGCCAAGGTGGCGAGGCCCCTGGCCCCCGAGCCGCTCCCGAGGATGCTGCTCGAGCCGGTGACGACGCCGGTAGTGAGCGACAGCGTGGCCACGTCGCCGGCCGTGCTGCCGAGCGTGACGTTGCCCCCGGGATGGTTGATGGCGCCGCCGGCGGCGAGAGCCAGCGTGCCGCCGCGCACGAGTGTGCCGCCCGCGTATGAGTGGCTGCCGGAGAGGCCTAGCGAGCCCGAGAGCAGCGTCACGCCGCCGGAACCGCTGATCGCGTTCGCCACCGTACCGCCGTAATCGTCGCTGCGGTTGAAGGACAGCGTGCCGCTGCTCGCGACGGTGATCGGCGTCGAGGCGTTGAGGCTGCCCTCCGTGCCGCTCGCGCCCACCTGGAGCGTGCCCGCATCGATCTGGATCCCGCCCGAGAGGCCCGCGGCGGAGCCAGTGATGGCCAGCGTGCCCCCGCCCGATTTCGTGAGCCCCGTCGTACCCGTCAGCAGCGAGGCGAGCGCGGTCGTGGCCCCCGATGCCACGGTCACGAGGTTGTCGGCGCGGAACACGCCGCGGAAGCCGAGCGTGCCGCCGGTGATGGTGTAGCCGGTGGTGCGGAAGTCGAGGCCCGCCTCGGCCATCACGCTGCCCGAGATCGTCACCGTGCCGCCCACGCCGTCGAAGATGCCCGTGCCGCTCGACACCCAGATCGTGGACGTGTCCTTCCACTGCGAGGCGAGCTGGCTCCAGGTGCCGCTGCCGCCGTTGCCGCCGGTGCCCGACCAACGGGTGGACTGGAAGTGGGGATTCGCCGCGATGCCGTTGGTGGCGACGTTGTAATAGGCGGCGAGGCTTCCGGAGACGGTGTACGCGGGCGCCGTCCCCGACGCCGAGATGCCGTCGCTATACCAGATGCTGTGGCCGAGGGCGTTTTTGGTTCGCGTGTAGTCGATTTGCTGCTGCAAGACGCTCCACGGCGTCGCCGGGATGCTCCCCGGCGCGAGCTTCAGGCCCAGGCCCATCTCCGACACGTTGGTGCCGGAGGCCGAGAGTTGGGCGTTCACACTGCCTTCGAAGCCCGTGTAGACGTTGGTGTAGGTCTGGGGCAGGACTTCGTCGGTCTTCGTCATTGACTTCGTCCAGTCGAAGCAAAAATTGTTGGAGCTCGAACTGATCACCGACGGCGAGAGCGACACGATCGCCGACGGCTTCACCGCCTTGATTGCGTCGGAGACCTCGGCGAAGAAGGCCTGTGTCTTGCCCTGTCGCCAGGCGAGGAAGTTGGCGTCGGTGGTCGTCGCCGGGGTGCCGCGGCCGGTCTCCTGCTTGTACAGCGTGAGGGTGTAGGAATCCCAGCCGAAGGCCTGCGGCCAGGCGAGGTGGTCGTCGAACTGCACGATCTGCAGGTCGAACTGCTTGACGGCGTCGATCGCGATCCCCTTGATGAGATTTCGCACCTCGGGCACGAGCGGGTTCATCCAGACGAAACCATTGCTGGCAGTCGTGTAGTTCCCCGAGGAGTCGCGGAGCAGCCAGCCGGTGCCGGAGACTGTGCTCGTGCCGCTGGTGAGCGTCCAGGTGGCGTCACGGCACTTGGCGGCCAGGGCGTTGAAGCCGGTCGTGGTGGTGCCCGTGTTGCCCAGGAATTGGGCCATGTTGCCGTACTCGAACCAGGCCCCCATCACGAGCCCGGAGGCGGCTGCGGCGGTCCGCGCGTCGGACAGCAGCGTGGGCGAGGTGATCGAGGAGTTGGTCGACGAGACGCCCGTGAAGGCCGCAAGGCTGCCGGACGTGAAGTTCGTGTAGCCGTTCTTCCAGGCCTGCACGTAGACGGTGTTGAGGCCCACCTGCTTGAGCGACGACATCGTCGTGCCGATGTTGGCGCTCGTCCAATCGTCGTTGCCCGTGGTCGTGATCCACGTGCCGCGGATCTCGGGCGATGCGGCGACCGCGCCCGGGCATGCGTGCCAGACGGCGGCTGTCAAAACCGCAAGCAACGCGGCGCGGCGGCAGAACGTGTTTCTCGTCGGCATCCGCGACATGGCCTCACCGCGCAGGAAGAATCGTCTGCCACGACGATACGGGCGAACTTTTAGAATAGTTCGCCCGGGTCGCTCAAAGCAAGGTTTTGGTCGGGGTTTTGGTCGGGAATTCGCCCGAGAAATGCAGCGGTTTTGCGGCTGAGGCCGGGCCCGGTCACGGCCCGGCGGGGAGCGTCCAGTCGATGGGCGTGTGCTTGCGGACGAGGGCTTGGATGTCGGCGATCGACTCGTAGGCCTGCCGCGACGTTTTGCCGGCCTTCGCCATGTGGGCCGCGGCTGCGCCCGCCGCCGTGCCGGTCGACCATTCGATCGGGTGCAGCCGCGTGGCGGAGTTGGCCAGAAACGACTGGGCCATCGTCTTGCCGGCCACGAGCAGGTTGTCGAGCTGGCCGTGCGTGAGCGCGCGGAAAGGGATGCAGAAGGGGAGCGTGTCGTGGGCCTCCGTGAGGTAGGCCGGCATCGTGCAGCCCGAGATCGGATGGATGTCGGCGGGGTAGGCGCCGAGTGCGATCCGGTCGGGAAACACGGTGCCCGTCCGCTGCGCTGCCGGGCCGGTGAGGTCAGCGAATGTGAGGACGAAGCCGTCGAGCCCGATCGCCCGGCGGGTGTCGCGGATGTAGGGCAGCTTCGCGAGGCCGTGGCCCGTGCCGAGCACGGCGGGGGCGAGGGCGATGCGCCCGGGATCGATGCCCTCGGGAGCGTGGGCCCGAAACCACTGGTGCCAGCCCAAGGCCCGATCCTCGGCCCCGGCGAGCGCGGCGAGATCGACCCCGCCCCGCCAGTCGGCCGCTTCGGCGGCGGCATCGGCCCGCGACTTGAAGAGGTAGGCGAAGGGGTAGTCGTTGCCCCCTTCGCGGTCCTTGGCGGAATAGCCCCAGTTTTGCAGGCAGATGTCGCCCGTGGCCGGCGGGCCCTTGCCGAGGAGCCGGCGGTAGGTCCAGATCTTGGCCCAGGCGTCGGGCTTGTCACGATACGGTCCGTAGCCGAGTTCGGTGGCCTTCACGGGCCGATCGGGCTCGTTGACAGGCTCGGCGTGCAGCTGCTGCGCGAAGCAAAACACCGTCGCCTGGCCGCAGGTGTCGGTGCCTTCGAGGGCCCCGTCGGCGGTTTCAGCACCCTGAAGATACGGGTGGCCCGAGAGGGCGAGCACTTCGCCCCACTCCGTCGCGTCGATGAACACGGTGCCGCGGGCAGCCGCCGCAAACCGGATCGTCTTCTTCGTGAATCGCGGCGAGTCGGCCGGCGAATACCAGTCGGCGAGATCCTGCGAGGGGAGGCGGTCGTAGCCCCGGTCGGGCACGCCCGACCGGGGGGTGCGGGCGATGCAGTCGAGGGCCACGACCCGGCGCTTGTCGGGCGAGAGTTCCACCCGCTTCACGACCGTGTCGCGGAACACGGTGAGCCGGTCGCCCGCTGCGGCCTCGAGCGGCTGAAGCTGCTTCTCGAGGAAGCCGTCGGGGCAAAAACAAAACCGGCTCACCCAGCAACCGCCGGGGTTGCCGACGGCCTGGAGGAGCGCCAGAAAATTGGGCGTGATGTTGGCGGGCGTGCGGGCGATCGCCGACACGTTGTAGGGCTCGGCCCCCTCGCGCTTGATCTTGTGCCAGGCCTCGTCCACGGCGGGCACGCCGCTCGACGTGAGCTGGCCGCCGACCCAGTCGGTGGGCTCGATGAGGGCGACGCGAGCCCCGTCGGCGGCAGCGGACAGGGCCGCCGCGAAGGCTGCCGTCGAGCCACCGGCGATCACGACGTCGAACTCGCGGTGCACGGCAGTTTCGCCCGCCGCAGCGCGGCCTGGAGCGCTCGCGGCAGCAGACCACGACAACAGGGTTCCGGCCGCACACGCGAGCCGCACCATCCATGAGAGGCGGACAAACATGCCAGAAACTCCCGCGTTGTTCATGCCGAACCGACTCGGGGAACTGCCCGAAACGCCGATCGGAAGTTCCGCAGTCTATGCACAAGTATCGCAACTCGTATGGGCCGCAGCCGACACACCCCGAAGCCTAAATACGACAAACCAGAAGCATTCACAGAAAATAGGAAAACTCACAAGGGTTGTGAATCTAATGGTTCACCAGAATCGTGAAATTCACTTTTTTTGTGAAAATTATCGGCTGTGTGGAAAGATGGGTAAAAAGGCTATTTTTCAGGGATTTTGACAGAAAAACGAGTGAGAAATTAACCGTGGCACAAAATTTGCCGCCTAATTTGGGGTGGATCGATGGTGAGTTCAATCAAATCCGGGTTTAGCACAGGGGGGACTGGGGATGAGAATGCAAGGTGCAGTTCGTGGTTGGATGCGAGTGGCCGCCGTCGCGGTCACGGGTTTCGTCGCCGCCCTCGCGGTCACTCCCGCAGAGGCCCAAACGGTGGGGCTCTACGAACTGGCGCGGTTCAATCTCGCCGCAACATCGACCGCCGGAAGTGCCACATACATCGGTTCTAATCCGATCGCAGTTGGCTGGAATGGCAGCAAACTCTATGTGGCCGGTTTCAGCGGAACTGGCGC
>CAZDTC010000126.1:0-6519 GCA_964508125.1 uncultured Candidatus Kuenenia sp. | reverse complement strand
GCACGAGGCCGCTTGTGGCCCCCTTGTGCCAGAGCTGCTGGCGGCTGCGGCTCCAGTAGTGGGCCTCGCCCGTCTCGATCGTCTTGGCGAGGGCCTCGCGGTTCATGACCGCCACCATCAGCACTTCGCCGGAGTGAAAATCGGTGGTCACGCACGGGATGAGGCCGGCCGCGTCGAACTTGGGGGCCAGGTCGTGCCCCTCCTCCACCTGCTCGACGGTGACACGCTTGCCAAACAGTGGGTCGGACGACGCTTCAGCAGACACGCATGCAACTCCCGGAAAACCAATGGAGCCCGCGACCAAGCGAGCCTTCCCGAGTGTACCGTCGATCGGGCCGTTGACCGACCCACCGTGAGGCCCGTAGGCTGCGCCGGTCTCGCACCCTAGATGAGGGAGAATCTCGCATGCGGATGTTGATCCCGGTCGGAGCGATCCTTGTCGGAGGCCTGCTCGGAGCCACAGGAGCCCCGGCGGCCGATTGGCCTACATTCCGCGGGCCAGGCCGCACGGCCGTCGCGCCCGACACCGACCTGCTCGAGTCGTGGCCTGAGGCCGGGCCGCCTCTCATCTGGCAAACGGCCGGCGCAGGTCGCGGGTATGCGAGCCTCGCAATCGCGGGCGACCGGATCTACACACTCGGCGACGGGCTCTCCACCGCCGGTGATCCCGACGAATATCTCTCCTGCTTCGATCGCGATTCGGGCAAGCAACTCTGGAAGACGAAGACGGGCGGCCCGTGGACCGATGGTCAGGAATCGTGGCAGAGCTCCCGCAGCACGCCCACCGTGGATGGCGACACGGTGTACGTGATCACGCCGTTCGGCCAGCTTGTGGCCTGCGCGACGGCCGACGGCCACGAAAAATATCGCGTCGATCTGAAGGCCCAGTTCGGCGGCACGAAGGGGGATTCGTGGGGCTATAGCGAGAGCGTGACAATCGACGGCGACAGGCTCGTATGCACGCCGGGTGGCGAGCAGGCGACGATGGTCGCGCTCGACAAGCGCACGGGCCGGCTGCTCTGGAGCTGCCCGATGAAGGGCGACCGCGGTGCCGGGCACTCCTCGATCGTGACCGCGGAGATGGGCGGCCGGAGGGTGTACATCCAGACCACCGCGGCCGGGGCCTTTGCCGTCGACGCCGAGACCGGGAAATTCCACTGGGCCTATCCGATCGACCAGACGACCGCCGTGATCCCCACGCCGATCGTGAAGGGGGATCTCGTCTTCATTGCCGCCGGCTACAAGCGGGGCGGGGCCCTGCTCCGGCAGAAGGCCGGCGCGGATGGCTCCGTGACGATGGAAGAGGTCTACGGCCTCAAGCCGGATCTCGCCAACAAGCACGGCGGGATCGTGCTCGTGGGCGACCATGTCTACGGCTGCGCCGACGATCAGGCGATCCTTCTCTGCGCGGAACTCGAAACGGGGAAGATCATCTGGAAGGAGCGCGGCAGCGGCAAGGGATCGGCGACGGTCATGGCTGCCGACGGCCATGTCTACGTGCGCTATGCCGACGGCACGGTGTCGCTCGTGAAGGCCGATCCTGCCGCCTACGCGGAGGTCTCGAGCTTCAAGGTGCCCGGCAGCGGCGACCGGCCGAGCTGGGCACACATGGTCATCCTCGACGGCCGGCTCTACCTCCGCGAGGGCGACGCGATCCTCTGCTACGACGTGCGCGCTGGAAAGTAACCCACGGCAAAACGCTTCAGAAGCCGCGCTTCTTCAGCCACTCGAGCGTCCGGGCGGGCCAATCGCCCACGACGCCGCGGTCGGCCTGTGGCTTCATGCCAAAGCCATGGCCGCCCGTCTCGAAGACATGGATCTCGGCGGGCACCCGCGCCCCCAGAAGCGCGCGAAAGAGGATCGCCGCGCCATCGGGGCTCGACGCCGTGTCGTCGGCCGCCTGGAGGATGAACGTTGGAGGCATGCGCCCGTCGAGCGTGACGTCGCCCCGCAGGGCGCCCCCGTCGGCGACCTTCCAGGGATACAGGAGCACGAGTGCATCGGGGCGGCAGGCATCGGCTGCGGCCGCGCCGGGGAAGCGGGCAGGGTTGGCGGCGGCGACGAGCGCCGTCTGCCCGCCGGCGGAGAAGCCGAGGAGCGCGATCCGCTTGGGGTCGACCGCGAAATCCGCCGCTCGCGAACGGACCTCGTGCACCGCCTTCTGGGCATCCATCATTGGCCCGGCGTTGGGTAGTTCAAGCTTGCCGGTGGGCACGCGGTAGAGCAGAAGAAACGCGACAAAGCCGCGGTCGTTGAACCAGCGGCACACGTCCCCGCCCTCGTGCTCGTCGGCGAGCATGCCAAAACCTCCGCCGGGCACGACGATCACCGCCGGCCGCTGTGGTGCTGCGCCATCACGCGGAATGTCGAACACGACGAGCCGCGGATTCGACACGTTCGACCGGCGCGAGATGCCGTCCTTGCCGAGCTCGACCTTCTCAGGCGGATCGGCCGGCACCCGCGGCTCGGGCAGGCCGTCGGGCCAGAGGGCGATCTCGGCGGCGCCGAGCGATCCGGCGATGAGGCAGAGCACGAGGCCGCACGCGGCCCGCATCGCCGTCACTCCTCGCATTCCATCATGCTCCGGTAGAGCAGGCCGCCGAGGATGCCGCCGATCACGGGCGCCACCCAGAAGAGCCACAATTGCTGCACGGCCCAGCCGCCCGCAAAGAACGCCGTGGCGGTGCTGCGAGCAGGATTCACCGACGTGTTCGTGACCGGAATGCTCACGAGATGGATCAGCGTGAGGCACAGACCGATCGCGAGGGGTGCGATGATCGGGCTCGACCGCCGGTCGGTGGCCCCGTGGATCACGAACAGGAACATCGCCGTCAGCACCACCTCGACGATGAAGCAGCTCGCGAGCGAGTAGCCGCCAGGCGAGTGCACGCCGTAGCCGTTGGAGGCAAACCCCCCGGCGACGTCGAACGTGGGGATGCCGCGGGCGATCAGATACAGCACGCCCGCCCCAGCCAGGCCGCCGAGCATCTGGGCGACGACGTACCCGAGCGCGTCCTTCGCCGAAAACCTCCCTCCGGCGACAAGGCCGGCCGTCACCGCTGGGTTCAGGTGGCAGCCCGACACGTGGCCCACCGCCGCGGCCATCGTGAGCACCGTGAGCCCGAAGGCGAGCGACACGCCGACGAAGCCGATGCCGAGGTCGGGATAGGCTGCCGCCAACACGGCGCTGCCGCAGCCCCCGAGCACGAGCCAGAACGTTCCGATCGCCTCCGCCAGAAGCTTGCCCATGACCACCCTCTCCTTGCTCGAAACACAGGAATGAAATCCACCCGCACGGGCGGAACCCTAGCCCATCGCCCCGCGAGTGGTCAACGCGATCTCGCAATCCTGTCAGCTGCCCACGAGGGCCAGGAGCCGGGGGCCGAACACGCCAAGGCCGACCGCCACGGCGCCGAGGGCGGCGACGAGCACGGCGGCGCTCGCCATGTCGAGGGCATCACGGATGCGCGGATGACGCTGCGGCCCGAAGGCCCGGGCGAGCGACTCGAGCGCCGAGTTGAAGACCTCCGCGGCAAGCACGGTGGCGACCGCGCCTGCGAGCAAGCACCACTCCACGGCCGACACGCGAAGCGCCGCCGCGAGGCCCACGACGGCCGCCGCCACGAGGATGTGCACGAGGAAGCTCGACTGGCTGCGAACGGCGCGAGAGAGCCCACGAAACGCGTCGGCGAATTTCCGCGTCCACGGCCGCCTGTGAAACAGCACGGGGCTAACCGACCTTCACGTAGGGATCGCCCTTCTTCCAGTTGCACGGACAGAGCTCGTCGCTCTGCAGGGCGTCGAGCACCCGGAGCACCTCCGCCACGTTCCGCCCCACACGGCCCTGATTCACGTCGACCCACTGGATCACGCCGTGCGGATCGACGATGAACGTGGCCCGCAGGCAGTAGCCCTCGGTCTTCTCGAGGATCCCGAGCGCGGGGGCGAGCACCTGGGCCGCGATGAGCGGATAGCCGAGGTCCTTCAAGTCGGGATGCGAGCGGCGCCACATCATGTGCGACCACTCGTTGTCGGTGCTGCCGCCGACGACGCTCGTGTCGCGATCCTTGAAGGCCTTGAGCTGCTTGTTGAACTCGGCGAGCTCCGTCGGGCAGACGAACGTGAAATCCTTCGGATAGAAGAAATACACGACCCACTTGCCCGCGAAGTCCTTGTTCGAGACGAGCTTGATGTCGTCCTTGCCGGTGCCGACGCAGGCCTGAGCGGAGAAGTGGGGGAATGAATCGCCGACGGTGAGCATGGTGCGTTCCTGGAGGGTCAGCCGGCGGATGCCGCATCGCGGTCCGGCGGCGGTGAGTGTAGGGCCGGGCGCGGCCGCGTTCAACGCACGGCTGGAGATGCTCCGGCTTTGGCCGCAGCCCTCGGGGCGAGGTACGCTCTTCGCATGGCACGCACCAACGACTCCGCGACCAGCCGCTCGCCTGCGCCCGAGCGGCATCACGAGCCGCTGGCGCTCCGCACAGTGTTCGTCGCGCCGCAGCGGGCCGAACGCCCGGTGCAGACAGGCACCGCGGGCGTCGCGGTCGACTGCCCGTTTTGTGCAGGAAACGAATCTCGCACGCCTCCGGCCGTGCTTGCGTATCCCGCCAACGGCGCCCCGCCCTGGCACGTGCGGCTCGTGCCCAACCAGTTTCCGATCGTGACGGAGACGGCCCCCGCCACGCGGCCGGGCGACCTGGCCGGCCTGCGACAGCCGGCCCACGGCGTGCACGAGGTGCTCATCGAGTCGCCGACCCACGACCGGTCGATTCTCGCGATCGACGCTGGCCGGTGGCGCGACGTGTGGCACATCTGCCGGCAGCGGCTCGCCCTGCTCGCCGAGCGGGGCGATCTGGCCTGGGCGCTCGTGTTCAAAAACTCGGGGCCTGCCGCGGGCGCATCGCTCGAGCACGTGCACAGCCAGCTGGTGGCGCTCGACTTCCTGCCGCCGCTCGTGGCCGGCAAGATCGCCATCGCCGGCTGTGCAAGCGATCCCTTCGGCAGCCTGATCCGGCAGGCCGAGGCCGAGGGCAGGATCGTGGCGGAGCAGGGCGACCTTGTGGCACTCGTGCCGCACGCGCTGCGGCAGCCATTCGAGACGGTGATCCTGCCGCGGCAGGCCTGCCGCCATTTTCATGCGGCCGACGCCGAGGCCGTGGCCGCACTCGCCGCGCTCACGCAGCGCGTAATCGCCCGGCTCGAGCGGATCGTGCCGGGGGTCGACTACAACTGGTGGCTGCATCAGGCGCCGTTCGCGTCGATCGGCTCGACCTCGCCCGGCATCGAAAACTGGCACTGGCACCTCGAAATCCTCCCGCGCCTCTCGGAGTTCGCCGGCTTCGAGCTCGGCACCGGCTGCCACATCACGACGATGTCGCCGACGGAGTCGGCTCGCCGGCTGCGCGAGGCCTGAGGCTGAATCTCTTCGCTGATCGGCACCGTCGGCACGATCTGTCTTCCAGCCCGGCCCTTGGCCCATAAATCGCGGCCCGCGGGTTTGGCGCCGGGCTTTCAGGGCCAGAGAATCATCCGATCGCCCACTGCTCCGCCCGAGGCCTGCATGTCCGCCGCCGTCCGCTTCGTCTTCGTGCTCCACGACCACCAGCCCGTCGGCAACTTCGACGAGGTGATCGAGGAGGCCTATCGCACGAGCTATCTCCCGTTTCTCGACCTCTTCGAAAGGCATCGCGGGATCCGTCTTGCGCTCCACACGAGCGGCCCGCTCATGGAGTGGCTCGACCGTCGCCACCCCGAATATCTCGACCGCCTCGCCCGGCTCGCCGCGGCCGGCCGTATCGAGATCGTCGGCGGCGCGTTCCACGAGCCGGTGCTCGCGATGCTTCCGACCCGCGACCGCATCGGCCAGATCACGAGCTTCACGGCGTGGCTCGAGCGGCGCCTGTGCACGAAGGTTTCGGGAATGTGGGTGGCCGAGCGGGTGTGGGATCCGGGCATGACGGCCGACATCGCGGCCGCGGGCATCGAGTGGACGATCCTCGACGACAGCCACTTCAAGGCGGCCGGGCTCTACGAGGAGGAGCTCGACCGGCTCTGGCTCACCGAAGGCGACGGGGCCACGCTGGCGGTGTTTCCGGTGAGCGAGCGCCTGCGCTACGTGATCCCGTTCGCGGCGCCCCACATGACGATCGACCACCTCCGCTGGATGGCCTCACGGCGTCACGGGGCGCTCGCGATCTTCGGCGACGACGGTGAAAAATTCGGCGTCTGGCCCGACACGTTCCGCACCTGCTTCGAGGAGGGCTGGCTCGAGACCTTCTTCACGCTCCTCGAAGAGAACGCCGACTGGATCGAGATGGCCCTGCCCTCCGAAGTCGTTCGCGACACGCCGCCGGCCGGCACGGTCTGGCTCCCCGAGTGCAGTTATCGCGAGATGACCGAATGGGTGCTGCCGCCGGAGAAGCAGCTCGCCTGCGTGCAGGCGCGCGTGGCGCCGGCACACGAGCCGGCGCTTGCGAAGGTGGCCACGTTTTTGCGCGGTGGGTCGCTGCGCAACTTCCG